>NZ_PGUB01000158.1:0-6834 GCF_002924285.1 Aquimarina sp. I32.4
CCTAAAATCCATTTCTTTCATAGGGAAAATATACGGATTTTATCCCAAATAATCTAATTATATTACCGCTATGTTAATAGCCCCATTATAAAGAGCGCTTATTCTTTTACGCAATGGTATAGATCCATTGGTCTGTCCATACCCTAATACTGTATTAGTAAGTGTATCTATTTGTTGTTTATCTAATAATTCATTTAGTGTATACGGATGAAAACCACTCTCTGTCAAATTATAATCAACAGTGTTTTCAAATAAAGACTGTACTCGTTCTAGTTCAAAAATTGGAATATTCATAATCTATTGTTTTTTGTAGTTTGTATAAATTGATTTTGCAATCATAATATCTTGTATAGCAACACCTGTAAGGTCTACAACACTAATTTGCTGTTCATTACTCCTTTGTAGCCCCTCATTTTTAATAGCATTACCCAGTTCAACAACTTTCTCTGGGAGTATCGCACCTTGTTGAATCGCTCTATAAACCTCTCCTCTACTTTTACTTTGAGAAATACTATCTGCAATCACGATATCAGCTTTGCCTAAAATTTCACTTTGTAATTCTTGCTTTTCTGAAGTATCAGAACCTACAGCTGTGATATGAGTTCCTGGTAAAATATCTTCTGATAATAATAGCGATTCTTTTGAAGCCGTGGTAGTAACAATTATATTACAATGTTGTGAGATTTCATTGGGTGTTTTTGCGATATGTATTACAAACTTATCACTCAGTTCTGATTTTAATTTCTCAACATTTTTTATATTTCTACCCCATATCCACACTGTTTTACACGAGGTATATTGTTGAAGGTATTCTAATTGTAATTTTGCTTGAATACCTGTTCCTATAATACCAATAGCTACTATCTTTTTTGGTGCAAAATATTTGGCCGCTAGTGCTCCTGCTATCGCTGTACGAATATTGGTAAGATACCCTTCATCTAATAAAATAGCCTCTGATTGTCCTGTTTTCTGGCTAAACAAAAGCATCATCCCTTGGCTAGATGGAATTCCTATTTTTGTATTCTCATAAAACCCTGAAGCTATTTTTATTAGAAAAAAATCATCCTCTTTCAGGTATCCATATTTTATATGTACCTCTCCCTCTGGCTTATCAAAAAGCAACTCTCCTATTGGTGGAATAACAGTATTACCATTACTATATTCCACAAAACCTTTTTCTATAGCCGTCATCAAATCAATATTTTTGAGAATTGATTTAATTTCTGACAGATTAATAATTACACTCATACTGTATGTATTATGTTAAACTAAAAAACCTCCATACACCTCAATCATTTTTATTGATTTAAGGTATATGGAGGTCTTCCATAAATTTTACTTGCTTTCCCTATTTTCTTCCTTAAAGTTGAAAAACAAGCTTGTAACCTAAGTTACTATATCATTATTTGAATACAAATATATATTTTTTTTTAAATCTTCTTTATCTATTAGAAAATCTATTACATCATAGAAGCTTAGCATAATCACAGCTACGGTTAATTTTTATTAGGGAGACCTACATTAGAAATGGTGTTTATACTGCATTACCCTAAAATCAATAGTGTTGAATTTGGGGTTTTCTTTTTTTAGATCTTTATATTTCTGTAAACTCCCAATAGATCGGTTGGCTGCTCCCGACGGCGCAATGAGAGATACTGTTTTTATCACTCTTTCTCCTACTCTAAATTGATGGATTCTAGGAACCTCATCTGATATTATTTCTAATTTCATCTTATATTCTTTTAGGTGTCTTCTAAAAAAATATTCTGGTCCATTTTTACTATTGCCCCCCGTAAAAAGCAAGGTATCTATTTTAGGATATTGTTTTAGATACCCTATAAGATTTCTAAGCTGTATTTGTTGCATTCCCAAATCAGAAGCATCTATTTTTTCTCTTATACAGCTATGTACAATATCGCAAACACCTATCCCACGAGAGTTTAAAAATGTTTTACGCTGGTCTCTTGCCTCTTGAGTGGTTTCAAATTTTAAGTTTAGTTCAAAAATTTTATCCAATACTGGCCACAGTAATCCACTAATACTACCATAGCAAAAATCTACATCTCCTGTTTTTAACTCCCCTGTAGTAAATCGTGGCGGTGGTAAAGTTCCTACAATTAATTTTGTAGCTCCTTTTGGAAAAAAAGGTTCATAAGGATGGGTGTGCAAAAACATAATTTCTAGATCGATGATGAATTCTTATACGAAGATAACTGGATTCTCTATAAATCAAAAATAGTTGGGTTTACACTAGTATCTTGTACTATCATATATCTTATAATACATCTTTAGTTTACCTCAATCGTCAAAAACACCATATCCATAAAATAAGCATCTGATCAAATTATTTAACTAGTCTTCTTTTTTTTCGTACACCATTTCCTACATAACTATTTGTATACCAAATACTTCGAATTCTAGTTTTTGACTAACGAATTATAGGTATTAAATAACGAATACTAGCTTTCAAATACTTATCCATAAAGTAGATACTAATTTCGAGCCTCAACTCAACTTATTAATTAAAAAAACAGACTCAACTATGAAAAGAAAGAGAACGATTCCAAAGAAAAGCTCTTCAAATTCGTAATACTCAATATCAACTATATACTTTTTTAAGATCGTTCTCTACAAACATTAATTTTTTATTCACAAATCAAACTTAATTTTTAATCTTTTAACCTAACACAATGAAAAAAATATTAATTACTTTAATGCTATTTACTTGCTATTGTACGATAGCACAATATAATGCTTCGGCTCCTTGGATGGCAGAATTCGAAAACAAGAAAAAAACATCTGGAATTGATAAGAAAATAACCTTTGAAGAAATTACCACTGCATTTGACAATTATTGGAAAGGTCGTGACCATACCAAAAAAGGAAGTGGATACAAACCATTTATGAGATGGAGAGAATATTGGAAAAATGCTGTGTTACCAGATGGAACACTGCCTTCTCCCGCATATTTCTTTACTACAACGGCTGCCAAAAATAAAATAGCACCTTCTAAAAAAAACGGTAGGGCTACATCAAGTTGGATACCAATGGGTCCTTTTGATCATAATCAGGCATCTTCATGGTCACCTGGTCAAGGAAGAATTAATGTTGGAATTATAGATCCAAATAATGCAAATGTTATGTACGCTGGCGCACCTGCGGGAGGAATTTGGAAATCTACTAACAAAGGAGTTGACTGGTCTCCGTTATCAGATGATTTATCTCAAATAGGAGTTTCAGGTATTGCTATAGATCCTAAAAATTCGAATATAATATACATTGCAACAGGAGATGATGATGCAAGTGATAGTTATAGTATTGGTGTTCTTAAATCTACAAATGGAGGTACTACTTGGTCTCAAACAGGTTTAAGCTTTACTAACACACAAACTACAGCAAATGATATCTATATAAACCCTAATAATTCTAATGAATTATGGGTGGCTACTAGTGTAGGTGTTTACAAAACTACCAACGCAGGTGCTAACTGGAGCAGAACACTGCAAGGAAACATCAAAGATATAAAGCTTAAACCTGGTAATCCAAATGTAATCTATGCGGCAACAGCAACATCTTTTTACAAATCTACAAATGCAGGTGGTAGTTTTTCAATAGTTCAAAGTGGGCTACCTTCAAGTTCAGGAAGATTAGTAATCGATGTAACCCCTGCAAACCCAAATTATGTATATGTACTAAGTGCACACTCAAGAAGCTCTAACTACTCTTTTCAAGGATTATATCGCTCGACAGATAGTGGTGCTAGTTTTACCAAAACAGCAGAAACAACAAACATTCTTGAGAGTTTTCAAGCATGGTATGACTTAGCCCTTGCTGTTTCTGACAAAGATGCGAATACTGTCTTTGTAGGCTGTCTTAATATTTGGAAATCAACAAATGGAGGAGGTAACTTTTCTAAAATTAATAATTGGTCCTCTCCAAGACAAGCAACATATACGCATGCCGACATACACTTCTTAAGATATTACGATGGAAAACTTATTTGCGGAAGCGATGGAGGAATCTATATTTCAGAAAATGATGGACAAAGCTTTAAAGATCTTACCAAAGGGCTCCAAATAGGGCAATTCTACAGAATTTCAGTAGCAGAAAATAGCAGTGCTGATCATGTCGTTGGTGGTTTACAAGATAATGGAGGGTATGCCCTTAATGGAAATGAATGGAATAATTATTATGGCGCAGATGGTATGGACTGTGCTGTTAGTGGAAATAACGATAATACCTATTATGGATTTATTCAAAGTGGAAAGAGTCTTCATGTAACTACAAATAGAGGAACCAGTCAAAGGGAAGTAACAAAAGGACCAGAAGAAGGAAACTGGATTACCCCATTAGTATCTGATAAAAACGGTGTTTTATACGCAGGGTATTCTAGTTTTTATAAACTAAATGGCAATTCTTTTCAAAAGCTAACTAATTTTAATTTTGGAGGAAAGATTGATCATATAGAACTAGATCCGATAAATGGAAACATTATGTATGTTGCTCGTAAGAAAAATCTATTTAAAAGTACCAACAAAGGTGTGAACTGGGCCAAAATAGAAACTTTTCAAACCGATATCTCTTCTATAGAAGTTCATAATGACAATAACCAAATTGTCTATATTTCAACAAGTGGTTCTAGTAATGGAGGTGTTTTTAAGTCTACAAATCAAGGAACTAGTTTTACAAATATTAGTGGTAACCTGCCTAATGAAGGTAAATTTATTGTAAGACATCAAAAAGGTACAGAATCGATTTATTTAGGTACGTATCTTGGCGTGTATCATAAAAATGGAAACAATGACTGGCAGAATTATTCTCAAGACTTACCAAATGTTGCCGTTCGTGATTTAGAAGTTAACCTTAAAGATCAAGTACTTCTTGCAGCTACTTATGGTCGTGGCGTATGGAAAGTGCCGCTTGCAAGTTCAACAAACCCAGGAGATACTGAAGCTCCTTCTGCTCCTACAAATGTAACAACCTCTTCAATAACAGACACAAAATTAGTTTTATCATGGACTGCTTCTACAGATAACGTAGCAGTAACTGGTTATGATATTTATAGAGGAAATACAAACCTTGGAGCTGTTTCAACAACAACAACAACAATTAATAACTTAACAGCAAACACAACCTATCAATTTAGACTAAAAGCTAAAGATGCCGCTGGTAATCAATCTGGGTATAGTTCTACAATAAGCGCTACTACTACTGGTGGTGGTACAGGCTCTGGATGTACCTCAGGAATATCTTCTTTCCCATACAATGAAGGGTTTGAAAATACTTTGGGGGCATGGTCACAATCTACAGCAGATGATATTAATTGGACTGTGGGTGCTAGTGGTACACCATCAAATGGAACTGGACCTGCAAGTGCAACACAGGGGTCGTATTATATGTATGTTGAAGCTTCTGGTAATGGAACTGGATATCCTAACAAAAGAGCTATTTTGACTTCCCCTTGTTTTGATTTATCATCGACAACTCAAGCTAGCTTTACATTTAGCTATCATATGAATGGCCCTGATAATATGGGAAGTATAACTGTAGAGGCCAGTACAGATCAAGGAGCTAATTGGATAAATATTTGGAGTCAAACCAATAGTCAAGGTAATTCTTGGAAAAACGCAATCATTGACCTTAGCGCATATGCTGGAGGAGATGTTCAATTGCGATTTAATAGAGTTACAGGAACTACATGGCAAGCAGATATTGCTATTGATAAAGTAGCTGTGACAAATACAATAGCATCAGCAAATCGATGTAATAATGTTTCGCAGCATAGTACATCAATTTCATATCAATCAGGTAATCAAGTAGTTTACCAAGGCAATCTATGGGAAAAAACAGCAACAAGTTGGACAAACCTTGGTGTTTGTGGCAATCCTGTAGCATCAATTGCTTCGGGTACTGTGACGATAGCACCTCCTACTATAATTGATAATGGATTAAAAATATATCCAAATCCTATAAAGGGTACTATTCTTAATATTATAACAAGAAATCTCGGTGCTAAATCCTATACAATCTATACTTTATTAGGTCAAATAGTGGACCAAGGAACTGTTACCAATACTATTAACATTGAAGACTTAGAAGCTGGATCTTACTTTATAAAAGTAGGTGCCCAAAATGCTAGATTTGTAAAAGAATAATAGTCAACATATAATCTAGTTTATTGCTAAAGCCTCTTGAAATTCATTTTCAAGAGGCTTTTATTTTTCTAAAAAACAAAATGCTTTCCATAGTACTATTAGAAATCTTAGTATTATTTGCTGTAAAAAAACAATTAGGTAAAGAATGTCCCTTCCTCTATGATCTTTTTTTAATGTTCTAAACTTGAATAGTACTATACCTGTTTACACATAGGTTTTATCTGTCTTATTTCTCTAAGCATATAGGTACACATTTACTCTGCTAGCGAATCATAATCTACTAAAAATCAAAGTTTTTTTTTAATTAGTTTCTAGAACCTGAATCAAAAACTGAAATAAATCCCAAATTTAGAAAGTTACAAAAATACTCACATGTTTTGACCCCTATAAAACAAGAGTAATCTTTTAAATTTGGATTATTAATTATGCTACTCTATTTTTCATTAAAATTAAGTGTTTGTCTTTGTTCCATTTTTCCATAGGAGTTATTCTTCCCAATAGTCCATGATGCCTTACGTTGTTATAGAAAACCACATATCTTTTTAGTATTTGTTGAATCTCTCCAAATGTTCTATACTCAAATCGTTGAAAGACTTCTTTTTTAAGTATTCCATGATAAGCTTCTACATGTGCATTTTCCTCTGGTGTAGCAACATGAGTAAACTCTTGACTTACCGTT
>NZ_PGUB01000159.1:0-6730 GCF_002924285.1 Aquimarina sp. I32.4
ATTTTGTCTCATTCCATAAATTCATCCTCACTTTTTGTAAGTTGGTAAATAAAATAAAACGGTACAACTTAACCCCTTCGCTCCATTTCTATTACAGAAACTTCAGTACTACTACGGGTTAATCTGCCACTACATACACTTTCGGTATTCTGCCTCTAGGGTGTGCCTATTGTGCATTTCCCTTATCATTTGTATGTAGCTTCCCAAGTTCCGTAAATAAGCCTAAATAAAGTTCTTGCCACCTGAATGACGCCAGCCTTACAGAAAATAAATAGGTCGTCTCTGTAATTAATAGTATCGCTACTATCACTTTTAACTCCGTATCATACTTCGTAGCTTTTGACTGGAGGTTCCTACTTCTCGACACCTCTTCAATGGTTCACTTTCGTTCAACTCCTTTATTAATACCTGCTAATCTCTTGGATTAGATTCTCCTAAACGCTCAGCACCAAGACTATTAATCTAAGCACCTTTAGGTGGTTTAGAGCCATCGCCTATACAACCACTCTGATGGACCTACCATCATCTTATTTACAGCATGTAACCAATTTAATGCCGTGGTTACTTCTTGGCACACTAAGAAACGTAGGGCAGGTGATAAGCACTTTTGTTTCGGTTTATTACTTAGCTAAATATAAATATTTTGCTTTTTATCTTTTCTACTATAAACGCCAAATTTTATATTTAGCGGACTTTGTTAATATTCACAGATCTTTCGGTTTAGCACAAATGCCCTATGTTTTTTATACCTTGTTACCTGGCTGGCTTTTCTTTCCGTAAACTTGCTAGCGTTGGCGTGAAAGCTCTTTTAAATTTGTGAGGCACGAACAAACTTTAAATGTGCTTGAACTTGCGTTGGCTTATCCAATTAGTTTTTCTTTTCCATTTCCATAGACAACAATTCCTTTTTTAAAATCATAAAGATAATTTGCTATAAGTTTCCTTTCGCTGACTTTTTTTTGATCTACTAAGTAATAAGATATTCTTTGATTTGTCATAAACCTTATAAGTTCAAATAACTGTTCAAAATTTTGATTTTTCTTAATTCCAATAGTAATGCTTTTCTTTATTATATAATTTATTTCTGTTTTCAGAACTCTTTCGATTGAAGCTAGAGAAGTTCCTGGTTTGTTTTTCTCTCCTTGTTCTTTTAGTTCTTCAATTGAAGTAGGTAAATCTCCAAATCCTAAAAATACTTTAGCTCCTTTTTTTATAGATTCTATTCCTATTTTTCCATTTGAATTACAAGTTAAACAAAAGACTTTTTTCTTTTTAAATGTATCAATGTTATCAAATGTTATAAATTCTTCTTTGTGAAAATAATCTTCTGGGTGTTCCTTTTTTGCATCTTCACTTACAAAAGTATTGTCAAACGACTTTCCTTTTGCTCCATACAAGTAATTACTTCTTCCGTGTCCCATAAATAGTATTAAACCATTTTCAGGATGTTCAGAAATATTTTGAAGACAGTTTTGGTGAGATTCTTCATTAGGTTTAACATTATAATGATGTGTTAAACCTGTCAACTCACCATTTAAATGATTTTTTATTTTATCTAAAAAACCTGTAGTTGAATCTTCCGGATGGATAATAAGTAAAGATTTTTGCATATTAGATTTTGGTAGTTAGATAAGCAATAGTCTGTTGAATTATTTCTTTTTTGAATTCATTCCTAATTTGGTCATTAGCCTCAATATACTTGGCTATCTCAAGAAATGTTTTACCTACTAAATTTTTGTTGATAAAATTTTGTTCAAATATTAAATCAGGAAATTTCTTCAATTCTTCTTCAATGATTAAATCAGTAGATTCAATATTGGTTTTAAAAAAGTTTCTTATTTCAATGTCTCTATTGTCTCGTTCTAAATAATCTATTACACCATTCTTTACTAAAGCTTTTATTCTAGTAACAGCATTATCTCTTGATTCATCACGAATAATCGTTTTAAGAATATCATCCATTAAACCAGAATAGACAATTTTAGGTGTATTCCTAAAGATTCTATTTGCTTTTAATTGTCTTATTAATTCAACTCCGTTTATTTTAACATCCTCAAAATCATAATCGAAAGCTACAAGATGAAATACAACTCCACTAAACCTTCTTCTGTATTCTGAAATAACTTTTTCAATATCTATAGCTCCTTTGGTAAGAACTTCAATATATTCAGGGTCTCCAACACTAAATTGTTCGCAAATTAATTCGATACCATCATTTTTAGCATCTCTGATTAGTTTTTCTATCTCTTCAGTTTGGTCTTCGTTATCGATTATTAAGCACTTTCTAACCATTATTGTATTGTGATTTCAAAACAAGCTCCTTTTAACTGGACATTGTTTCCTATAAAATTAATCTTACCTTTCATTGACTTTAAACCAGTTCTAACAGAGTTTAACCCTATGCCAGAACCACCAATAGTTGTTGTTATACCTAAATCAAAAATAGTTTCTTTATTTTCAATAAATTTTTCAGGAACACCGTTTCCATCATCTGAGAAATATATTTTCAAAATTTCCTTTGTTGGATTGGACATTTCAATTTTAATATTTTTAGCAGATGCTTTAACTGAATTAGAAATCAAATCATCTAAAACAACTGAAATATCTAATAGACTGAATTTTTTAATAAGTTCTGATTTATTTGATATTACCTCAAAATTAAGTTCTGTTTTTGGGTAGATATCAGAGTAGATATTCACATATTGATTTATGTATTTAACTACATCAGCAATTTGTGTATTTGCATCTGCTTTAAAATTTGAGCGAGTGATTATTTTACTAATCTTATTTGCTTTTTCTGCTTGAAATTTAATTGCTCCTAGCGATTTTAAAAGATATGTTTTAGTGTACTTTTCGTCTAAAACTTTATGATATACATTATCTACACTATCACTTATTTTTTTCGAAGTAATTTTTATATTATGAACCAGTCCTTTTGCATCCTCTGTTAAATTTCTTGAAGATGTTCTTAAATAAGTGTTTTTTTCTTTTTCTAATTCAAGTTCTTTTTCTAATCTTTCAGCATCTTCCGTAGCTTTTTGCTTTTCTTCCTCAAGAGCTTTTACATCTTTAAACTGTTGTTGAATTTGAGTTTCTAACCTTTTTTGTTCTGATTTTAATTTATTTATTTCAGTTTGAGATATTGGAAAATTGTCAAGTTCAACTTTTGTAGTTGATATTTTACTCAAAAGTTGGTTTAGTTCAATAGATGATAGTTCTTTTTTAGATAGTTCATTTACTATAGAATTTAATTCAGCTTCTGATTTCTCCTTTTGTTCATCAGCTAAATCAGAAACAAAATCACTATTAATTGATAAATCAATGACTTCATCTTTTTTAGCGTTTATTATTTTCTCTATGACAGATAGAATTCTTTTGTTTCTTGTTAGTGAATCTTCATTGAAAAGTTCTTTTGATTCATTCCAATTAGGGTCATTTATTATTTCATCCTCTAGTTTACTGTAATTTTTTTCTACAATACTATCCCAATTAATACCTTCAACAACAAACCTTTCAAGTCTTCGTAACGTTTTTAAATAATAACCAAAAGGACTTGAGAATTTAGTTAATTGGTTGAAAACATCATTGTTTAATACTCCTGATCTACTAGAAATAATTTTAAAGTATTTTTCATCATCATCAGTTTCTACGTTATCAAAAACTTCTATTCTACCAATTACTTCACGAGTTCCCAGATGTCTTGCTCTACCTTGGTTTTTTCTATTTTCCATACCTAACCAATCATTCCCAGAGTCTCCGTAAGGAGGAACCCTGAATCCATCAATAAAAAAAGATATAGAACCAAATTCATTAGAGCGAATCCCAGTTTGCTTCATAAAGTAAGCTTTGGAATATGGATTTAAATAGTAAATGTGAATTTTTATGTTTTTGAGTAAATCAAAAGGGTTATGCTCTGTAAGAGTGAAAATTTCGTTACCTCTATCTTTTAGGGTTGTGGTTATTTTTTTTCCATCTTCAGAAATTTCAGAATGAATATATGTTACTTTAAAATTAAGCTTGTCAAAAATTTTATTTTCAACAGTGCCATTTATTTTTTGAAAAGATTGAAATTCTTTTTCAAACTTTAAAAACTCTTCTGCTAATATGTTAACATCAAATTTTTCAGATTCAAAACTTTGATTAGGGTTGATAAATTTTTCAAGTTGTCTTTTAAGTGAAAGAATTTTTTTGTGATTCCACTCTTCTCTAAGAGACTTTATTGATAAGGTAGTTCCAGATTTAAAAGAGTTTAAATTAGTTTCATCCTGATATTGATTCATTGATATTTCTTTAAGTTCAAAACCTATATCTTGAATGTTAATTTCAATATCATCAATTTGTTCAAATTCTCTCCAATCTATTGACAGTTTAATTAAGTTTGAATCACTCTTTTTTGTGTAGATTGTTAGAAATTTACCTAATCTGTCACAAGAAAATCTACCAACACCTTTATTACCTGCTAAGGTTCTGTTATGCTCTTCTTTTTTTGCTTTTTTTTCTGAGTATGCAATATTTAACCATTTATTAATCAAATCATATTCAGACATTCCTGAACCACTATCCGAAATAATGATTTCTGAGGAATTTAGTTTTTTATACTCTTTAATTTCTTGGTTATGAAGGAGGTTCCTAAATATAATATTTGATTCTTTTGAACCTGCATCAAAGGAATTTTTAACTAGTTCTAAAACGGCAATGTTATCATCCGTAATGAGGTCTTTACCAATGATACTTTTAAGCAAAACATTAGTTCTAAAACTTACTTTTGCCATTATATCATTGATTTTAAAATTAAACCTGCTTGTTCTCCAAATAAAGGAGGAATAGCATTTCCAATTTGTGAATATCTTGGTACTTCTTGTGTTCTTCTTTTTCCGCCAGTTGTATATTTTCCTTTAAACTGATAAGTGTCAGGAAATGATTGGATACGTGCATATTCACGAACTGTCATTATTCTTGGTTCGCAATAATGGATGTAATCATCTGGTAATGTTGTAATAGTAGGAGTAGGCTTATTTGCTTCTAATATTTTTGTGCTACTCTTTTTTAATTTGAAACGTTCTCTATATGTTGAGCTGGTTAGTTTTTCATTCAAAGCAATTTGAAATCTATTCTTAACTACGTCTGTATGTTTTGCAAATCGATGACTATCGACTTTACTTTCTTGTCTTTTGTGTTTTCGTAGGTGCTTTTGATATTTCGATTCAATTTCTCCATAAACACCAGCTTTAAAATTAGGGGTTTCCGATTCAACTTGTCCATTAGATTGGAGTAAATCAGAAATTGCATTTTCTAAAGATGGATTTACGGTAAGGTTTTTATTGATTAAGAAGTTTTCTTTATTGTTTTTAATTTCTTCAAAAAAAGTTTCTTTATTGATGTCTGAATTAGTTTCTACAAATTCATTTTGAATTCCTACTAAAATAAATCGTGTTCTTTTTTGAGGAACTCCATAGTCAGCAAAGTTTATTAAATGTCCTTGGACTGTATATCCTTTCTTTTTCAGTTCATCAATTACATATAATGAATATGCTCTTCCTTTTATATCATTCTTTTTAAAACCTTGTGTAAACCCTTTAACATTTTCAAAAAATATTAACTTTGGTTTTACTAAATCAATGAATTTAATGTAAGAATTAATTAAATCGTTTCTAGAATCATTTTCAATTCTTCTTCCAGCCATTGAAAAACCTTGACAAGGCGGACCACCTGCAACTAAATCAATTTTACCTCTTAGAGCTATTAGATTTTCAGAATGGTCTTCTAAAACTTGATTGATATCGTGGTGTTTTTGGTCTAACCAATTTGGCCAATCAAAATGTTTTTTCTTTTTGATTAAATTATGTTCAAGTGTTTTAAAAGCATCTTCGCTTTTTTCAATAGCAAAAGCTCCTTTCCAACCTGCATTATGCAAGCCTAGAGAAAGGCCTCCACAACCAGAGAACAAATCAATATATGTTTTTTGTTTCTCCATTTTATAAATTACTTTTTGTAGAGTGTAATAATATTCTAACATCTACATCCAATATGTTTGCAATCTTTCGGAGAACTTCAATACTTGGTTGTGCATTATTATTGCAATAGTTAGTTACTATTACATAACTTTTTTCAATCTTTTCAGAGAGCCAGGTTTGAGTCCTTCCTTGTTCTTTTAATACTTCCTTTATTCGATTCATTTCGACCATTCATAAGTCATTGTAAAGCATTTTTATACAGTATTGTAATATAATTTAGTACTGTATTTCAAGTGCAGTATATTATTATACGAAATTACAATATAAAAATGTATTGTAAAATATGATAAAATAGTATATATTTGTATTGTATTACAATATATAAGCATAAGAATATGAGCAAAAGATATACCAAATCTGATTTAGAAGAGATTGTTTACAAGCAATTAGAAAATCTAAATGCAATGCACGATTTATTGAGCATTATGAAAATTCAAAATGATTTGATTCAAAATATTAATCAAACATTAAGAGAAGAAATAGGTCAATTCAAAGAGCAACAAGTAATGTATCCAACAAGAAGAAGTTCAAAATCGTAAACTCTATGAGCGGTGGAATAAGGCAAGCTATTTTTATTTTTTGAGGCACGAAAAAAATGAAAAGTGCTTGACTGTGCGGTTGGCTTTTCAGCTTGCAGGTAACATGAATATATAGTTACCATGGTAACTATATATTTCTTATGTGAGGAGCTAATTTAGTAAATCTTTTAGATTTTT
>NZ_PGUB01000160.1:0-6443 GCF_002924285.1 Aquimarina sp. I32.4
TATCATTTGGAAAACCTGAACTCTCTTGTCTTTATAGCAGATGGCGCAAGGTGGATTTGGAAATGGATAGAACAACACTATCCTGAAAGTATACAGATTGTAGATTATTATCATTGTAAAGAACATCTATGCGAATTTGCTAAACTTTACTATAAAGATGAAAAACAAAGATATAAGTGGATTGATACATTCTCAGAAATGATGCTTACCAAGGGGATTGACCCCATTATTGTAACACTTGAAAAATTACCAGAACAGCGCAAAACAACTGGAAAAAGAAACACATTGATCAACTATTATCGTAAAAATAAAGACAGAATGCAGTATCATAAATATATTGAAAAAGGGTTGATAATAGGATCGGGAGCCATAGAATCTGCTCACAAAGATGTGCTGCAACAGCGATTGAAGTTATCTGGGCAGCGATGGACTATGGAAGGTTTTCAACAAATGGCGCAACTAAGAGTAGTATATAAAAGCAAACAAGAACACAGGATCAAACAATTATGCCAAAATGCAGCATAATGGGAAATTTGTCGTACACCCCTAAAAAAAGAATGAGAATGAATATATATAAAATTGCAGGGCTTGTTTTTACAATATGTATAATGTCTTGTAATCAAAACCAGAAGGGTGCGTCTAAAGAGAAACAAATAAATTTGAAACAGGATATGGAAATTGCTAAAGCACAAGGTGTAATTACGAAAATAAGTTCAAAAAGTTTTGAAGATACATATAATACATTGGTAGAGATTATTACCAATAACCCCAACTTGAAAATCATTGCCTGGCTAGATCATCAGGTTAATGCTGGAAAAGTAGATTTAAAATTAAATCCAACGCGAATAATCCTATTTGGGAATCCTAAATTGGGAACTCCTCTGATGCAAAACACTCAAATAATAGGTTTGGATTTGCCTCAAAAGATTTTGGTATGGCAAAATGATCAAGGAGTTGTTCATGTGTCATATAATGATCCTGAGTTTTTAAAAATGCGACATGGTATTACAGAAAACAAAGAGATTCTGGCAACAATGGCCAAAGCTCTGAACACAATAACTGATAAAACTATTGGACTATAAGTTTTATCCATTTTAAGAATTGAATTAGCCTCAATTTAAACAAAAGCCCTTTTAAGATGATTCTTTTTCATCTTAAAAGGGCTAATTTTGAAGTTTCACTTTTATAGGCCCTCCACCTGATACATAGCTTCCCCCTACCTCATCAATATTAATATTTAACTCCTGATCAGTACTGATAGTAGAGAGGTCTACTTTGAGTTTATCATAAGTATCGATATTTTTAAGATTTACATCAATTTCATCAGATTTACTCAATTTTACAGTAATAGAACCATCATCATTAATTGGTATGATCCCATAATTTGTTGTTGGGGTACTATTTGCGTGTGCCTTGGGGATAATATCAGTATCTCTTATTACTATAATAACAAGGTAGATAGCAATAACACTTATTACAAATTTGGTATATGTATCAGTTTTCATAAAATATAGTTTTTGATTTATCGAAGAGCATCAATAAAGATACCAAATTGAGTAATAGAGAAGAAAAAGAGATATCTATGAATTAATTTGGGGAGATATAAACACTAATTATTCTTTTAATCAATTATTCCCGTTAAGCAGTGGGGGTAGAGTACATGTTTTGAACGGCAATAGATGTGCAATAAATATAAATCACTTCATTTTAAGGATATAGAGTCTAATGAATTCTTTGTAATTAGAAGTTCTAAAAAGCTCTATTTAGATTTGTTATAAATAGCTTGTACAGTCCATAACAACTAGATACTTTTGTTTGAAATTTATTGTTTAAATTAAGATTAAATAAGAATAATGAAACATCAATTGTCAATTTTATTATTGATGCTAAGTAGTTTAGCATTTTCTCAGAATGGTATCATAAATGGTATCATTACTGATAATACACAAACTCCGCTTATAGGAGTAAACGTTTCTATAAAAAATACAAGCATAGGAACACAGTCTAATGAAAATGGAATTTTTGAAATCAATTCTGTCGAAAGCGGAGATTATATGCTATCTATATCGTATTTAGGTTTCAAAAATCGTGAGGTATCAATCTCAATTTCAGATAATCAAAACTTAGATTTAGGAAAAATAATTTTATATGAAGGAAACGAAATTCTTGGAGAAGTAGTTATTGAAGGAAAAAGAATCAATAAATTTTCAAGAAAAAATACCGCTTATGTTTCTAAGCTTCCTTTAAAAGATATTGAAAATTCACAAGTTTATAGTACGGTAACAAATGATCTTCTAAAATCTCAGGTAGTTACTAATTTTGATGATGCATTAAAAAATGCAGTTGGCGTTGATAAGTTATGGGAGTCAACTGGTCGTGGAGGTGATGGAGCAGGATATTATTCATTAAGAGGTTTTTCTGTTCAACCACAATTGGTGAATGGATTACCTGGATTAACAAACGGAACAATAAACCCTGCAAATATAGAACGTATTGAGGTTTTAAAAGGGCCGTCAGCTACCTTGTTTGGGAATGCAGTAAGTTCTTATGGAGGACTTATCAATGTGGTTACAAAAAAACCATATGTAGGTACAGGAGGGGAGCTTTCTTATACCTCTGGAACGTATGGTTTTAACCAAATAATCGGAGATTTTAATACAGCATTGAGTAAAAATGATAACCTATATTTCAGATTAAATACAGCATATACAACAGAGCAAAGTTTTCAAGATGCAGGTTTTAGAAAATCCTTTTTTGTAGCGCCATCATTATCCTATAAAGTAAATAATAGGCTTTCTTTTTCTTTTTATGTAGAAATTACACAGGCAGAACAAACCAATCCTACCTTTTTGTTCTTAAATAGACGTGCACCAACAGGATCAAGAAATTTGGATGAATTAGGGTATAATCCTAAATTATCTTTTACGAGTAATGATTTGACGTTAAAAAACCCTAATCAAAATTATAGGGTAGAAATGGACTATAAATTGTCGGATGCTTGGAAATCACAAACCTTGCTTTCAAAAAGTGCAACTTCTACAAAAGGATACTATTCTTATCTATTTGATCGTCTTACTTTGGGTAACGATACTTTTTCTCGTTTTATCAATAAGCAAAACTCAAATACTCAAACTATAGATATTCAACAAAATTTTATAGGTGATTTTAAGATTGCTTCATTAAGGAATAGGGTGGTAATTGGTTTAGACTATTTTAATGCAACAGAAATAGACAATAGCACTGGATACGCATTTTATGGCAATGTAACTCCTCAAGGAGGAGTTAGTGGAGATCACCCGTCTACAACAGAGATAGAAACAGATGTGTTTCCGCTTTCAGCTTCTGGAGTTGATGCTGCTTTGGCATCAACAGGAGTTAGTAATATAAAATCCAAATATCATATTTATAGCTTATATGCTTCTGATGTAGTGAATATAACCAGTAATCTTTCTGCAATGGTAGGTCTGCGATTGGATGTGTTTGATAATGAAGGAGATTTAGCCGATCTAGAAGATGATTATGATCAAGCTACATTATCTCCAAAATTTGGATTATTGTACCAGCCTATTAAAGATAGGTTATCAGTTTTTGCAAATTATCAAAATGGGTTTACTAATGTAAAACCACAATTAGTGGGTGATCCCGAAGAAGGACCACAAACATTGAAAACATTTACCCCTGAGCAGGCAAATCAATTAGAATTTGGTGTAAAAACAAATCTGTTTAATAATAGATTAAATGCGACAATAAGTTATTATGATATTAAAGTCACAGATCAAGTAATTACAGATCCATCATCACCATTCAATAAAATTCAAGGAGGAGAAAGAGTGAGTAAGGGTTTTGAGATTGAAATTAATGCAAATCCGATTAAAGGATTGAATATAAGAGCTGGTTATAGTAATAATGATAGTGAGACTACAAAGTCTGATAATAAGGAAATTCTAAATAGAAGACCACTTGGTGCTGGGCCAGAAACACTTTATAATTTTTGGGCGAATTA
Source organism: Aquimarina sp. I32.4 (assembly GCF_002924285.1). NCBI lineage: Bacteria > Pseudomonadati > Bacteroidota > Flavobacteriia > Flavobacteriales > Flavobacteriaceae > Aquimarina > Aquimarina sp. I32.4. Next base: position 4,004 of record NZ_PGUB01000160.1, read on the forward strand.
TGAACTTCAAGAAGGAACCCTCAGCGGATTTGGTCTTGGTTTAGGATTTAATGGTGCAAGTGAGCGTTTTGCTATAAATTATGTCTCTACGGGTGAGTTTGTTTTACCAAGTTATACTATTGCTAATGCTTCTGTTTTTTATCAGGCTAAAAAATATAGAATAAGCCTAAAGCTTAATAATGCTTTTAATAAAGAATATTATAAAGGGTGGACGACTATAAATCCTCAAGCTCCAAGAGCTTTATTGGCAAATATTTCTTATAGATTTTAGGTATATATAGATAAATCTTATAAAAATATCGTAAAAGATTAAATGTCTTCACAAATGACAACTTGTGAAGACATTTTCTTTTTAAACTTTGGATAAGTTCAAATTGTTTTTTAATGTTGTGCTATTGTTTGTGTAGTGTGATTTTATCTTTTAATTGGTTGATTTGCAAATGTTAAAGGTTTTGTGGGTAATAAGTTAAAGAGAGGAGTGATAACACATTTAAGTAATAATAGGTAGTAAATTTCGTTTTAAAGAAGACCTAACCAAAGACGACAATAATGAGTAAACCTGCGAATCGGTTGCATTTTTTGGATGCAATACGAGCATTTGCAATTTTAATGATGCTTCAAGGGCATTTTGTGCATTGCCTTTTGGGGGATACATATCGTGATCAAAATAGTTTTGGTTATACTTTTTGGGAGTATTTTAGAGGAATGACGGCTCCAACTTTTTTTACAATAACAGGTTTTATATTTACCTATTTATTGTTAAAACAAGAAAAAGTAGGGATTGATAATCCTAGAGTAGTCAAAGGGATAAAACGAGGAGTTAAGGTTATTTTTTATGGCTATTTATTGCGATTAAGTTTTTATGATGTTATAATAAATGGTACGATAAACCCTTCTTTCTTTTATATAGATGTTTTACAATGTATTGGTGCTTCGTTGTTATTATTGATCGTAGTGTATTTGGTTTTTTATAATAAGAATCAGATATTATTTCAGAATATAATTTTATGTATAGGAGTTATTGTATTTCTTCTTCAACCTATATATGGGAGTTATTCATTAGATTTTTTTTCAAAAACAATAGCTAATTATTTCACAGATAGAAATGGTTCTGTTTTTACTCTATTCCCATGGTTTGGATATGTGTGTTTTGGGAGCTTTGTGGCCAGTCTCTTTTTGAAGTTTAAAGGATATAAAAGGTTTTATTCATACGCAATATTGATTCTTTTAGGTGTTGGGGTAGTGTTAGTTTTTAGTTCTTCGTCTATATTGATGTTGTTGTATGATGTTACAGGTATAGTTGTTTTTAAATCCGTGGCTTATAATAATTTCTTATTTATAAGATTAGGTAACGTATGTGTGCTTTTTTCTATATTTATTATGATAAGAAAATATTTTGGTAATCAGGTGGTCAGTAAGATAGGAGGAAAAACCTTGCCCATTTATATACTTCATTTTTTTGTATTATACGGTAGTTGGTTTGGGTTAGGGCTTAATAGTTTCTTTTATCATAGCCTAACTCCAATACAGGCTTTTGTGGGCGCTATATTATTTGTGATTGGGATTTGTGTATTGGTTTTACAGTATTATAAGCATGAGAAAGAGCTAATGATATTAATATATCGTTTATGGGGTAAAGTAAATAAGATGTTTAAGAAGGTGTTGCCAGAAAGTTGTCTGTTGTTTATTGAAGGGGTTGTTCGTAGGTATAGAAGTATACGGTTTGTAAAACGATAAGCTTTCCAATGATGTTTTATTTATCTAAAAATCAGTATATTAGATATCTGTAGTCAATACTTGTTTTGTCATGCCAACAATAAAATCATTAAACAAATGGGCTAATGCGCATACGTATTATCCTTTAGACTTATTACAAATCGCTTTAGGCTTTAGGGGGTGTACGACAAATTTCCCATTATGCTGCATTTTGGCATAATTGTTTGATCCTGTATTCTTGTTTGCTTTTATATACTACTCTTAGTTGCGCCATTTGTTGAAAACCTTCCATAGTCCATCGCTGCCCAGATAACTTCAATCGCTGTTGCAGCATATCTTTGTGAGCAGATTCTATGGCTCCCGATCCTATTATCAGCCCTTTTTCAATATATTTATGATACTGCATTCTGTCTTTATTTTTACGATAATAGTTGATCAATGTGTTTCTTTTTCCAGTTGTTTTGCGCTGTTCTGGTAATTTTTCAAGTGTTACAATAATGGGGTCAATCCCCTTGGTAAGCATCATTTCTGAGAATGTATCAATCCACTTATATCTTTGTTTTTCATCTTTATAGTAAAGTTTAGCAAATTCGCATAGATGTTCTTTACAATGATAATAATCTACAATCTGTATACTTTCAGGATAGTGTTGTTCTATCCATTTCCAAATCCACCTTGCGCCATCTGCTATAAAGACAAGAGAGTTCAGGTTTTCCAAATGATA
>NZ_PGUB01000161.1:0-6373 GCF_002924285.1 Aquimarina sp. I32.4
ATTTTAGGTTTTTTCTTGATTTTAGGTTTTTAGAAAGCCCACATATTTCAATAATAGCCACAGAATTTTTAGAGAAAAAGGCATAGGTTATAAACTGCTGAGGCTATAGAAGATGGTACAAAACTACCCCCTGTACCAGAAGAATTGGGGGCGGTGGTGAATGATGTTGATGAGTTTATTCCTTTGCTTTAATAAGATGAATGAAGGCAAAAATTAGGTAACTTTGGGGAGCGTGTAGTTGAAGATATGTTGCGTAAAGATGGGGGCGACAATTTTTATAACATGCAAAACAATTCTGGTAATGGTGTTGATATTGTTGCCAAGGATAAAAACGCTACTACAAATATGATAGATAAGCTTTATGCATACCGTTTTGAGATTTTCTTTTTTAGCCAGATAACTATTCTTTTTGGGTCGTTGGTCTTTCCTTTGATCTTGTTTGAGAATATTGTATCTCCAATCTTATTTTTAATCAACCTTATGGCAGGAATTTTATTACTGTCAAAAAATAAAAAAGCAGCCCTGTTTTTTTGTGGGTTATTGGTTGTGACAGGCGTTTCTATTGGATCTTATTTACTAGATGATCCATCTTATGAGCGGGTTTTCAATTTTATAAAAATGGGAAGCTACTTTTTATTTTATGTGGTGGTTACTTTTGAAATTATCAAACAAGTTTGGCAAGCAGAATTAGTAAATAAAAATGTGATTTTGGGGCTAATAAGTGGTTATATCTCGTTGGGACTCATTGGTTTTTTTATTTGTTTAAGTATAGAGATGACACATCATGGTTCATTTGCAGGGATAATTATAGACCCCTCTAATCCCGAAACAATAACTCAGGAATTGATGTATTATAGTTATATTACCATTTTGACCATTGGTTATGGTGATATACTACCAGTAACAGATTTGGCAAAAAAGGCAGCAATACTTATAGGGCTAGTAGGACAATTTTATATGATGATTATAACAGCAATTGTTGTAGGTAAATATATAAATCAGCTATATGGTATTAAAAAGTAGTTTTGTGTTCTACAAGTGTTTTATTAGAATATAATTATAAAGAACCTTATTTTCTGTTACTTTGTAGCAGAGATATACATTTGTATTTTTGACCTATCATTATATGAACTTTGAAACTCAAATATTATTCTTATTTAGTGCTTTAGGAGCGTTTAATGGGTTTGTGTTAAGCATTTTTTTTGCTTTTTTTTCTAAACTGAAACATCCTTCAAATTATTTTCTGGGAGCCCTTTTATTTGTCGTCAGCATTAGAATTATAAAATCTGTTTTTCTGTATTTTAATTCTAATTTATCAGGAGTATTTGTTCAAATAGGAATCTCTGCCTGTGTCTTAATAGGGCCATTACTATACTTGTATATACATACAATGATCAAAGAAAGAGGTACAAAAAAATGGGGGTATCATATTATTCCTTTTTTGTTGGTAATTGGTGTATTAGGGATCATATATCCATATTGGCCCAATAGAACTCTATGGTCAAAATACCTGATCAAAGGGATTTATTTTCAATGGTTATTATATATAATACTATCGGGGATATTACTGAAAGATGTTTTAAAAGGTATATTAACTAAAGAAAGAAAAACCAAAGAAGAGAATATATGGATGGTAAGTATTTTTCTAGGGGTTTTTATCATTTGGATAGCATATAATACCACCTCATATACATCGTATATCGCTGGTGCTTTATCATTCTCATTTGTTTTTTACTTATTAATATTATTGTGGTTTTTTAAGAAGAAAAAAGAAACCTCTTTTTTGGGGAGGCAGGTCAAATATGCCAATAAAAAAATAGACGAATCAGAAGCAGAAGTGATCAAGCGAAAGCTAGAAGAAACAATAAGAGATAAAAAGATGTTCAAAAACCCCAATCTCAAATTAATTGATCTAGCCAATGAGATTGATATAGTACCACATCAACTATCTCAATTTTTAAATGATAATTTAGGCAAAAGTTTTTCTTTGTTTATAAACGAATATAGAATTCAGGAAGCCAAACGTCTTTTGGTAGAAGAAACAAAATACACTACAGAAGCTATAGGATATGAATGTGGCTTTAATTCTAAATCTACATTTTTTACAACCTTTAAAAAAATTGTAGGAACAACCCCAGCTACATATAAGAAATAATCTTTTTTTAGCTATAAGAACTTTGTTTATAAGTATTTAGCTCTGTAAATACAGGTAGAAATCTATAGAAGAGAGATTGGCGATCTGCACAATGTTTTATAGAAAATGGTTCAGAATTATAAATCAGTACTTCTAATTTATAAATAGAAAGCCTTTTTTACTGCAATTATAAGATATTGCAGTAAAACTTTTTAGAATGCTAAAAATTAGATGTTTACTATTAGTTGTTTTTCTATGGATGAGTTATACTGTTTCATGCCAAGAAAGCAATACAAAAAACAATAAAATACTCTTTGTTGTATCCAATCAACATACATATGGAACTACGACGATGAATACCGCTAATCATTTTGCTGAGATTGTAGAAGCATACCATGTATTCGTGAACTCAGGATATAAAGTGGATTTTGTAAGTCCAGAAGGAGGAGCAGTTCCTATTGGATATATAAAAACATCAGATAGCATTCAGAAAAAATATATTTATGATGCTACATTCATGAATTTACTTAAAAAAACATTCAAACCAGAAGGTATTCAAGCATCAAATTATAAAGCTGTTTATTACAGCGGAGGGGGAGCAGCAATGTTTGGTGTTCCAGAAAATGAAATGATTCAAAATATTTCAACTCATATCTACCAAAACAATGGAATCATATCAGCCATTTGTCATGGAACCGCAGGGATTGTGAATCTAAAAATGAAAGACGGTACCTACTTATACCAAGGAAAACAAGTAAATGGCTACCCTGATATTTTTGAAAACAAAGAGAAAGCCTATTATAAAACATTTCCCTTTTCTATAGAAGAAACAATTAATAAGAATGGCGGGAATTTTATGTATTCAAAAAACGGATGGGATAAACATTACATCATAGACGGGAGATTGATAACAGGGCAAGATCCTACTGCATCAGCCTCTGTAGCACTGCAAGTGGTCAAAATGCTGAAAAAAAATAACTTGTAGTATGATGATTGTATAAAAATACGCCTATGTACAGAAATTATTCGCTTATGCATTTTTATTTGGGGTATGGGTGAATAAGGAAATACATTTATGAATATACTTAAAAAAATATTGAACCCGGAACACATTCAAACATCAAATTATAAGGCTGTTTATTACAGAAGAGGGGGGAAGCAGCAATGTTTGGTGTTCCGGAAAATAAAACGACTCAGAATATTTTGAACTCAGAACTATAAAACAATGAGATAAACATTATACCGTAGACAAGAAATTGATAACAAGTCAAGACCCTATTGATATCAAAATTTATAGCTCTACAAATTGTCAAAATGTAGCAAAAACAAATTGTATGATAAAAAGTCAGATTACCCCTATACTATTTATTATCTTATTATTGGCAACTGTGTGTAGTCACAGTTGCCAACCACAAACAGAGAAGGAATTACTCAACACATCAATAAAAGAAAATGCTAGAAAGTTACTAGAAGATTATAGACTTAATGCTGTATCTATAGCAGTATATGCTAATGGAGTTGGTTATACAGAACATTTTGGTGAATTAGATAAAGGAAAAGCTAATAGCCCTACCAATGAAACACTCTATGAGGTTGCATCGGTAACCAAAACAATGACAGGATATTTGGTAGCCAAAGCGGTTACAGAGGCTAAGCTAAAATTGACAGACCCTATCACCAAGTATATGGGAAACGCATATCAACATCTCTCATACAACAAAAAACCAATTACAATTCAAGATTTATTAACACATACTAGTGGGTTACCTCTAAACATAGAAGGAGTTGATGAACTATATATAAATCCATCCCGTAGCTCATATACAAAAGCACAAGAATTACTCACATATTATCCCAAAGACTCATTGTTGAATACACTAAAAAAAATAAAACTTGAGTATTTACCAGGAACGCAGTATTCATATTCAAATGTAGCCCCCAATGTATTAGCACATATTTTGGAGGTAGTATATAAAAAACCTTTTGATGATGTATTGCAAGAGTACCTTTTTGAGCCTGCAATGATGGATAATACAAAGATCAATCTTACAAATGAAGAGCAGGAGCTTTTGGCAAACGGGCATAATGCAAAAGGAGAAGTAATGCCCAATTTCAAAAAACCAATCAAATTATGGGGAGCAGCAGGCAGGGCAAAATCAAATGCTACAGATATGTTGAATTATATAAAATTTCAATTAAACGATCAAAACCCTGTAGTCAAAGAATCTCATACCAAACTATTTAGAGATTTAGAAAATTTATGGATTGGTTATTTCTGGGAAATATTAGAAGATAAAGACGGGATGCATATAGAACATCATGGCGGTATTTACGGAACCCAAAACTGGCTAATTATATATCCTGAACATGATTTTGGAATTTCGGTAATAGCAAATTCAAGTTTCCCCGAAGCCAATCGATTATTGAAACAAACGGCATTACATATTTTTAAAGATTTTAAAAACAACTATTAATTATAAATAATAATCTGATAATGAGTAAAATAATTTTCACCCTAGCAATGTATATAACTAGTATGGCATTTGGTATCGCACAGGATTCAGACTACAGTCTCGTAGAAAAAACAGTGTCTTATTATTTAGATGGAGGAACCAATAATGACTTTGAAACTTTAAAAAAGGCATTTCATAAAGATGCTACGATGAAGTTTATCTCAAAAGGAGTATACAAAGAAGTGAATGCGCTTGATTTTTTTGAAAAAGTAATAAAGCCAGGGCCAAAAAATGATAGAAAAACAAAGATTGCTTATATCAATGTAGCAGGTAATACAGCAAGCGCAAAATTAGAAATAGAATATCCAACATTTATGTTTATAGACTATATGAACCTGTTAAAAATAGATGGAGAATGGAAAGTTGTAAGTAAAATTTTTTATAGAAAAGCTGGATAAAATATAATGAAGAGGAAAACTAATAGCTACAAGACCGTATTTTTTTGTGTAGTCATCAATACATTTATTTCTGGATGTGTACAAAAAAACGAGACTTCTAATGAAATTGAACTCACTCAGGAATCTATAGTAGAAAAAGAAATTGACAAAGTACTAAACATACAATTTCAAAAAGGAAAACTTAATGGGAATATCTTAGTCTTAAAAAATAAAAAAATACTTTATGAGCGATCATTTGGCTATTCAGATGGTACAAAAAAGACAGTATTAACCAAAGATTATCGTTTTAATATTGGTTCTGTTTATAAAGAATTTCCTGCTGTAGCAATCATGCAATTGCAAGAAAAAAAACTGTTGGAATTGGATGATAAAATAAAAAAATATTTACCATATCTACCAGAATGGTCCTCCAAAATAACCATAAAACACTTGTTACAGTATTCTAGTGGATTACCCAAGGTAAAATGGGGTGATTATTTTCGTAAAAATATAAGCATGAGTAACGAAGATGTTTTTAGAGATATTCAAAAAATAAAAAAGCTGGAGTTTGAGCCTGGAACGGATTATTTATATACAAATAACAGTCCAATTCTATTGATGAATATAGTTGAGAAAATCACACAACAGAGTTTTGAAAATTACGCAACCAAAAACCTGTTTATTCCTTATGGATTAGAGCATACACTTATTAAAGATCAGTACCCGTATACAGATAAAGAATTAATGGCAATCCCTTTTAATGCTGAGTTTAATGAAGATACTTATAAAGTATCAGTAACAAGTGTATTGTTTAGCTCAACAACAAAGGATATGTATCATTGGTTCAAAAACTTAGATGCTTTTAATATTATTACTAAAAAATCAGTACAATTTCTCTCTGAAACCGTAAAAGAAGGAGATGATATAGAATCTCCTCTAGGGCTAGGAGAGTGGAAGAACGATAAAATTATAGAACATTCTCATCAAGGATCGACAGCCAATTATGAATGTTTAATACGTAGGTTTAAACAAGATGATTTTACAATTATCATATTGACAAATCAGAGAAATAAGAATGTATATGATATTTCAGATAGTATTATTAAGGTGATTTCAAGTAATAACAACTCATAAAAAACAATAAGATGAAAGTAATAATAACGGTTTTAATTGTAGTCTTTACCTATACTCATGGATTTTCACAAACCTATATTGGCGATAAAGAAGAGATCAACCAGATTATAGAAAACACTCAAAACTTTTCAAAATATGGGCTTAGTTATGATTTGTATATGTTTTATCTTAGCCTAAATTTTATTTTTGATGATTCCTGAAGATTTCAAAGACTT
>NZ_PGUB01000162.1:0-6355 GCF_002924285.1 Aquimarina sp. I32.4
TCTGTACTCAATTCCTGTTTTACAGTGAATTTACCAGAGGTAGATTCATATGATTTACGCCATTTACGGATCATACTTCCATCTAAATCATATTCTGAACTCACTTGCTGTACACTTTGACCTGATTGTAATAACTCTACAATCATAAGTTTAAAATCGTTACTATGTTTTCGCTTTACCATAATTCAAATATATTTAACATTATGGGCTATTTAAAATCGTCCTAACAAAACTAGATATTCCAGGTTTGTTTTGTTCTTTGATCTGTGCCGATAACTCGTTAGCCTGTGGCAAGCTCTCACGGTCTAGGTCTTGGCATTTCGCTAATACGGCTTTGGTTTTTGCCCCGCCGCGCTCGTCTATTTTTAATTGGCGCATTAGGCGGTTAACTTTGCCTTTTTCATCCACTACCACAAGCGTATTACGATCTCCATTGGCAAGCTGTAAACCTTCCAGTTCAAGTGCATTTTTAAACGCTTTTCCGTTATCAGCGGCATAATATGTGCGGGTTACTTGGGTGCTGTAATCCTGTTTTTCTTTCTGGTAATTGCTGCGCTCGCCCCGTTCCCTCTTGCGGGCATTTTCTACACGCTGTTCACAATAGATTTTGCGCTCCTGTTCGTATTCCAACGCCCACGCCTGAACCTTGTTTTTATCTAGTGGTAGTTCGGCGCGTTTGCCTGTTTCGGGGTGGGTCAAATTCACTACGATATGTACGTGGTCGTGCTTAGTGTCATTGTGTGCCACAAAGTAATATTGATGCTCCGATAGACCCAATTCCTTAACCGTTTCTAATGCCATTGCTTTCTGGTGCTGCTCGTCTGGAGTCTCTTCGTGCGCCCACGCTAACGAATAATGATAGACTGCCCCTGTTTCGGTCTTGCGCCCTGTGGTGGCTATCCCCGCATCACGCTTTAGCTGCTCCGCGTGTATGTCCGTCCACGCCATTTGCTTGGCGGCTTTGTGTATTTCGTCACTCCATAAATTGCCTGTTTCCGTCCACGCCACGCGCTCGGAGGTATCGGCTTGCTTATCGTGCATTAGATACGCCGTTACTCCTTTAAAGCTGTAACCTCTGTCATTAATCCGTGGTATCATTGAGCAAGCCAGTTAAAACGATATCTATTTTCTCTAAGCAGCCAACCAATAAATCGTGTTCATAAGCGGTCAAGCCGCCGAGATTCACGCGTTTTTGGTATTGGTTCAAATTGTTACCGATAGCGGCAATATGCCGTATCAGTTGGGTATCGGTCTTACTTTGTTTAATGGTAATTTTACCATTTACACCCATTCGCCGCATATATGCCGAAGGGGTCAAGCCTGCTTGCGCCGCCCTTGCCTTGACCGTTGCCAATTCTGCCGAAGTGCAACGGGTATCGGGCAAGCGGGAATCAAATTTGATCTTTGGTTTCTTAGCAGTCTTTTTCATATCGAAACTTTTTATTAAGATTATCAGGCGATACTCAGACGATAGGGGATGCAACGGGGAAAAGCGTAGCGGCTCTCCTTGCCAAGATTAAGAATTGGGCGTTGCGGCGGTTGGTGCTTGTCTTGTCTCAACGGCGGTAAAATATCTATGATAGTATGGCATTGCTCGTCCTCATAGGTAATCAAATGAGAAGTATTGAAATGCTGTTTTTGCCAAAATGCGGTACTAGAACGCTGCGACAAATTAAAGAAGGTTTACAATACCAAATAAATGTTTGCGGGTCGTCATTCCCTGTTGTAAATGGGATTTGTTGACCGTAATAATTCAGGGGCGGGCATATGTCGCGTGCTTTTATCAGTAAATTATATAGTTCTTTATCGTATGCGCTACTGTCTGCAACCTCAATAAAACCTAAATAAGTGTAATGCGCCACGTGCAGCCTGTATAATTCTTTAGGGTTGATCTTAAAAACCTGTAATTCGGCTTCACTCGTGTAAAACTGGCTTGAATCTTCATTAAGGTAGGAATGATTTTTTATAATGAGGTTGGGGTAATCTTTAGCCCATTGCGCCACCATATCAGTAAGCAATTTCGTTAATCGGGTGCTTTCTGCTTCGGTCATACTTTAGGGTTTAAAATTATAAATGTTGTTCATAGTCCATCTGTTGCCCCAATACGCGCACAATCAAAATGCCTGTATCGGTAGGGACGTAAAAAATCGTATGAGATTGATAGGCATAGCGGCGTAATTCTTGCCCATATTCCGAAGCGTCACGCCCTATCGTGGGTCTATCTGCCAATAAGGTAAAACAGCTATTGAGTTTATCGCGATAGGTACGGGCTTGCTTGATGCCCCATTGCTCAATGGTGTAATCTGCAATGTTAAATAGGTCATTCTCTGCTAGTGGTGTAAAACGATATTTAGCCATTTTTTGCCTTATGCTTCTGCTCGGCTGCTGCCCATATATCGTCTAAAGTCCTATCACTGATACCGCTATCAAGCCCCTTTTGAATTTCGGATTTTAGCTTTAGAAACTTTTCGTTATTCCCCTGCTCCCGTCTGATAAGGGCGCGGATATATTCACTTTCGTTTGTAAAGTCGCCGTTATTGATTTGGGATTTAATCCACTCGTCTTGCTTGTCTGTTACCGTAATCGTTTTTCGTATTGTTGCCATATATAAAACCTCTTTATTGTTGCAATAGTAATACTATTGATGTAAATATAACATAATTAACGGATTTTACAAAGGATTAAGGTTACATTTGTAACCCTGTATCTAAATCGTGATCGTGGGGTTTGATCGGGCGCATTTCGATTTGGAACGCTTGCCCTGTGGCTTGATAACAGGCGTTTAAATCTTCGTACCCTACGTATGTATCATTGGCGATGTAAACGGCATAAGGCAACGCGGTAAAATAATCGGTGGCACGTTCTACTGCTTCGGCGGCTTTGCTGCCCTCTTTTTCATTGTCTAAAAACAAAACTACATTATCAATGGTAGTACTATCCCGTAAAAAATCGGCGGCGCGTTTTGCCATTGCGGTAGAATTTAAAATAATGGTTTTGTTTTCTGGCTCTTGCTGCTGCGTTATCATTAAATGACTTAGATAATCAAAAAAAACCTCAAATACATTAACGGTATTGCTCCGCGCTCCTGTACCTTCGATATAAGTAAAATCATTCGGGGCTATGGCGGTTTTCATATATTTGTTACGCACCGCGTACCCGCCTGATTGATTTTGAATCCCTAGCCCGTAAAATGTTTTGCCTGTTTCTGTATCGGTGTAATGGGTTTCTTTCAGGTGTTTATCAATAATAACGGAATTAATGCCGCGCTCTTTACCGTAGGCTATTAAATTAGGGTTCATTACTCGCTTTACTTTGTTTATTTCAAAACGTGACTTTTTTTCCTCATATATACGTGCTGAATGCGTTGTTTTACTTTGAGGTATCTTGGTGCTGTTAAGGTTCTCTTTGAGCCATTGCAACGCGCCTGACACGTTGGTGCTACTATATTGCATCACAAGGTCAATGACCTTACCGCCCTGCCCCGTACCTAAATCTTGCCATAGGTTCTTTTTATGGTTCACCGAAAAACTGGGGGTGCGTTCCGTGCGTAAAGGATTTTCATACCATTGTTCTTGCCCGCCTGAATGCTTGGCAAGGGCTTTGTAGCCCATTGCTTTAATAATAGTATCGAGTGGTATTTGATTAGCTTGGTTACAGTTCATTAATCATCTTCCTTATGCTTAATGGTACTTTAGTTTTAAGTATATGTAGGATAATTAAATATTAATTAAATTCAATTTCATCAACTAAGCATTCTTTTGGTAAATATTGTTCACTAAACTTATTTTTAGTTGGATTGAACCACTTTATCTTAAACAATTCATTTGAAGTAATACTATCTTGATTAATTTTTCTGTTTAATAACCCTTTTGGATAAGAGGTTTTAATTCCGCATAATACAAAATTTGGAGTCGCAAATGAAACTACATACCTTAAGGTTTCTTCTATAATCAGAGAGCTGTTTTTAGGATGTATAGTTATTTTTTTTGATGTTCGTTTTTTATAAATCTCTATTTTCTTTGTTCGAAAAGAAACTATTTTTCCTGATTCAAAACTAGGAAACGTATGAGCCTTAACCTCTTCAATCAAAGAGGTATAACTTTCAATACTTGTACCATCCTTATTTATTCTCTCAAAAAGTAAGTTTTCAAAACCATCTATATCAGATTGGGATAAAATGGAACAAATAAATTCACTCTTATCATCATTGAAATATACACAATCATATTTATAGGTTAATATATCATCTCTTTTTTCTGGGTAAACAGCAATTACGATCATAACAGGAGGAACATATCTATTATCTCCCTGAATTCTTTTTGCTTTAAACATTGGATGCGTTTTTAGAGTAACAACATCACCAATTGAAAATTTCCCTTCTTTTATTTCATCTTTCATCAATACATTTTTTCTTTATGCAGTATGTAAAATAGGTTTTTTAGTTTAAATTGCAAATAAATCTTAAGGTAAGATCTCTTTTGTTGTTTAGAGTGCGACAGTTATTTAGGTCAACGTATTCTTATTTTATATAAGGATCACTTAACTCATCATAGGAGATTAAGAACAGAGTAATTTCATTGAGAAAGTTACAAAGATTTAATATCTGTGTAATTAATTTCCCAGTATTAAACTTTGTAGGATTATATATTGTCCCTTTGCACCAGCTAGTGCAAAGACCAATCAATAGGATTCCTACCAGAGTATTATAAAGTATGGGCTTCATTTCAAAGTTCAGGTTTATTATATTAGACGTAAGAAGGCAACGGGAGTCAAGAATTTGGCTAATAACCTAATTGTTTTTACAATGTATGTCCCTCTTATTAAAATCCGTGCAAAAAGGTCTTACCTTTATTCTATGAAATGAATACAGAAAAAAAGAAAGATTGGTTTAAAGCCAGAGGTTATTTACATATAACTAATAAAATTCCAAGTAACAAAAGAGATAAGACGCAAAAATATGTATCTGATCCTCAAAAAGTAGCTGTTCATAAATTCTCTCCACTCATCTATAAAGAAATTAATCAACGCCGTTTTAAAAAAGGATATTTTGGAGAAGAAGTAAAAAGATCTCATAAGAAAATAAAAGATGGAAAAGTCATATCTAATAAAAAAATTAGACCGATACTTTTTGCCACTCACTTAGATGCAAATATATATGCTTATTACTCGAAAGAAGTTCTAGGTGAAAAATATGAAAACTATTTAAAAGCAAAACCCCTTTTATCAAACTCAATTACAGCATATAGAAGTATTGAAACAGAAGATAGAAAAAGCCATAAAAACAATATCCACTTTGCCAAAGATGTCTTTGACGAAATAAGAAAAAGAAAAGATTGTGTAGCATTAGCAATTGATATTGAGAGTTTTTTCAATAATCTTAATCACAGAAAATTAAAGTATTATTGGAAAAACTTAATGAAAGATGAATGGGGAGATAACCACTTTAATATATTTAAATCAGTTACTCAATTCTCTTTTATTAAATTAAGTGATTTAAAAATAAACGGGATTCATTTCGATGAAAAAAAACTTTCATTTAATAGAAAAGTAGGAAAACAATCTTTTTTTATATCATTTAAAGAATTCCTTGAATCTGGAATTAGAATTTACAAAAATCAACGTAAAACTAAAAAGCATATCAATAGAAAAAGAGAATTAATAGGAATTCCACAGGGTTTACCTATTAGTGCATTATTAGCAAATATTTATATGCTTAATTTTGATGAATTTATAATAGAAGAATTGGTAAAGAAAAACGACTGCTTTTACAGACGATATTCTGATGACATAGTATTAATTTGTAATCAGAACCAAATTGAATATGTTCTAAAAACGGTTGAAGATGAAATTAAAAAATATGACCTATCTATAGGAACTGATAAAACTGAAAAGACTTTATTTAAAACTGAAACTATTGGCAAAAAAGAAAGATTACAATGTTATGGTTTCAAAAATAACCAACCAACAGAATTTAATTTACCTTTTAATTACCTAGGGTTTGAATTTTATGGTTATCAAACACTTATAAAATCAAAAAACTTAGCTTCATTTTATAGAGATATGAAAGACTCTATTAGAAGAAAATCTAAAAGAGTAGAAAGAGTTAAAGAAATATCACAGATAAACGAAGCTCCCTTATTTAAAAGAAAAATTCATAGGTTATATTCTTTTAAAGGAGCAAAAACTAATAAAGGTAGAAGATTAGGCTCTAACAGATATGATGCAAAAGGAGAAGAAATTACAAGAAAATATAGAGGGAATTTTATTAGGTATGCTTATGGATACTTCGGTTCGTTTTGTGCCAGTAATTTCGGAGTTATGATGCCAGTGATTTCGGATCAAACTGTGCCAATTA
>NZ_PGUB01000163.1:0-6245 GCF_002924285.1 Aquimarina sp. I32.4
GACTTCGATGGACCTACCATCATCTTACTTACAGCATTCAATCAGTTTATTGCCGTGATTGATTCTTGGCACACTATCAAATGTTGCGGAAAATTACTTTTTAATTTAAGGGTGCACAACAAGTAGTGCACCATTTTCGTGAATTAAGACTCGTAATTCCGCGAATTACGAGTCTTCAAAAAAATTATAAAAAATTAAAAATCAAATAGCTATAGTTCTTGTTTTGTGTTTAGCGATTTTTACTAGAAAATTCCCATATTTGTAAAAAACAAATCACACAATTTTAAAGGTAATGATTAGAGCTTCTAAAAAACATAGACAGTTAACCGTAAATCTTTTATGGAATTCTTTCATGGAACTAAAATTTCCCAACTCCATAAATTTTGTGGTAAAACAAGACCAAAAAAGATCTGTTAGACTTAGATACCTAATGGAATATCAATTTGATGTAGCACTAAGGTTTGGTGAAATATGGTTAAGTGATGATAAGCGGGGGTGTATCTTATTGCTTTTCCCAGAAAAAAGGAAACAAAGCTTGTCTTTATTTTTATGGGAAATTAAACTAGCCTTTTATTGTATTGGTCTGAGAAATGTTCCAAAAGTATTAAAACGAGAATCTCAACTCAAAAAAAAACATCCAAAAGTTCCATTTATACATTTTTGGTTGATGGCTGTTACTCCTGAATCACAAAGTAAAGGTATCGGACAAAAACTGTTATTAGAAGTCTTAGAAAAATACAAAAACTCTGCAAAGCCCTTCTATCTGGAAACCACAACTATAAATAATCTGCAGTTCTACACAAAAAATGGTTTTAAACTTTTTGATCATACTAGATCATTAAACTATCCATTGTATTTCTTAAAATTTAAGTAATATGTTTGGCACAGAAATGCATATCACCACCTTTATTTACTTAATATGCCAATTTTTTATATTGTCATTTCAGTCCATCTATTTTTTGTTTAAACCAGATAGTAATTCCAGACTTCGCTTTCTCTTTTTAACGTTATTATTTTTCTTGTATAATACAATTTCCGGATTAGCCCCAGATCAAGATGTTCCAATCAAAATTTTATATCAGAATATTACCGCTTGGACAGTAGGAGTAAGTGCTGCTACATATTTACTCTATTTCATTTATAGGGAACATAATATAAAACCAATACGGTTTTTAAATATAAAAAATATTATTTACTCAATTATTCTAGCATTTATTGTTCTCTTCGTACTCCCATATATTACCACAGAAAATCTTAGCTTATCCAGAAATATTTTTTTGGTTCTTCCAATTTTTTTGTCAATAGCGTGTCTCATAAATGTTGTTTTTTTTCTAGTAAAGGATTATATATCTGCAAAAAATCTTCACTATAAATTTAGAATACTTACCGGTGGATTGGGAGTTTTAAGTATCGTTGTATTACCAATTGTAATTCTACTATTGGGGGATAATCAGCCTGTGGAACACTCATCATTTAGCGCAGGTTATTTTATAATTTCAATTGCATATGTAAAGCATCAGATTTATAATTCGAAAATTGAACAAAAATTATTCAAAAAATTACAAAAAGAATCTTTGGAAAGAAATAGCTTCAAAGCTGATGACATTGTGAATCTTTATGGATTATCCAGTGTAGAAAGAGAAATTATGCTGCTTATTATAAAAGGATACAATTATTTTGAAATAAGTGAAGATATTTATCTATCAGAAAATAGTGTCCTAAAACATGTTTCTAGTATTTTTAGAAAAGCTAAAATTAAAAATCGTGCAGAGTTGATGTCTTTGATAATGGAAAAAAAAGAGGTCAAATCAGTTCCAACAAATAATAGTAATCCTACTGAAATCTCAAAAGATATCACTAATCGAATTTTAGACGCTCTTGTGAAATTTGAAAAAACTAATGGCTATCTAAAAAAAGATTTAAGCCTTAAGGAATTGGCACACAAAATCCAAACCAATACAAAATACCTGTCAAAAACAATTAACGATCATAAAAACCTTAATTTTAATGGTTATGTTAACCAGCTGCGAATCAATTACACCATTGAAATCTTGAAAATGAATCCTAAATTCAGAAAATACAGCATGGAACACTTGGCTAAAGAGGTTGGCTTTAACAATGCAGAATCTTTTTCTCGTGCTTTTAGTAATGTTATAGGCAAAAAACCTTCCATTTTTATTAAAAAATTATCTGATGAAGAGTAATTATATCATAAACTTCTTTATCTAGTAAAAATCACGCCTTCTTAGAAGGTGGCTTTGGTTAACCCCCATAGGGCAATGTCATTTAGTTAAGCTCTATATTGCTCTCTTGTAGTTAGTTAATGTTTGATATTTTCCGTTAATCCGTTTGGCCTTTCTATGCCTTTGGTATTGCCTTCCAGGTCTAATAGGTTCAACATTTCGTTGAAAAGCATTTTGTAATTCAATCAGTATTATTTTTGGATCATTTTCTAAAAACAGTTTGACAATAGTATATTTTAAGGAAGCCCAACTCACATTTTTATTTATTTTGTAGTCATATTTTCTTGACTTGTTCAACTGCTTGAGATAGGGTTCGCATTGTTTTTCTATAAGGCTTTGCAAATTCGCTACAAACAACCCTGCTGCATAATCTTGTTGTATACAAATGACTCGATGTCCACTAAATTGCTCCATTTGTTGTTGATTTTTTTGGATCCCATAAGTCGTTTCAATCTTCCAGCGTAAGTCGTAAAGATATTTGAAGTCTTTGGGTGTAAAATGTTGCTCATCATATAGATTTGTTAATAACACCTCTATTTCACCGGTAGATAAAACCACTTTTACCAATCGTATCGTTATACTGGTATTCTTATTTACCACATATCCATAATTTTTAAGTGTTGCAATAGCTTCTTTTGTTGGTTTTAGCGCTACTATTTGACTAACCTTATCACTATTCACAAATTCTTTTATCTCCTTATTAAAACTTATTTTACAACGCATTACAAAATGACGAGGTGTTTCTTGATTTAGCATCAGATACATTAATGCGTAGCTTGGGTAACCTCTATCAAAAAGGGTTAAACTATCTTCATATAAAGAGCTTACCTGAGCTGAAAAAATGGGCTGTTCTCCTTGTTTTATAGGAAAAACAGCACCCCATATTGTAATATCGTTCAACACATCTTGTAACTGCATTACTTGTGCCATAGGTGTTTTGGTATATTGATTATCTTGTGTGCCAAATTCTCGAACAATATCTGGCTTGTCAATCAGATAAGCTGTAGAACCATCTACTGCTTGAAGTCTAAAACCACGCCAACGCTTAATATTATCTTCGTAATAATGATAAAAGCAATCCACAAGTAATCTATTCCAAGCCTCAAAAAATAAAGGAAGTAACTTACCTCTTTGTAAGCTGAAAGCTCCTTTGGTTGCTGCTTGTTTATCAAAATTAATACTATCAAAGAACTGTTGTAGTTCGATGCTCAAACTACGCTTGGGCATATTGATGATAATACCTACAACTCGTCGTAAAGTTAATTTACGCTCTCTACTAAAATCAGTAGGACTCATAGTCATTAAATTCCGTAAATCACTTTGATCACAAACCATCGATAAAAATGCTTTTAACTCCTCTATTATATTTACATTTGCTTCAACCATTGGGCTTTTGTTTTTTTAGTCAATTACAAAGAACCTTTTTTTAGGTTGTAACTCAATGGTTTTCTTCTGTTTATTCCTTAACCCAACTTGGCTATTTTGAATCTAAAAACACTTTTTTTTGATCTTTTTTCATGTTTTTTCGAGGTGTTTTTTTTTGTTATCATACTGATTATCAGTTGCTTGATATTTTTAGTATTGATTTGTAGTGTAGTACGGTACTTGTTTTGTTCGATTTTCTTTCCTACATTGCCTGCATGTTTATCAGACAAGTAAAAAAACAACGAAGCAAGGACAGTAAGGTATTTTACCAGTATACCCTTGCACAGACCTCTCGCATTGAGGGTAAAGTAAAGCAGCGCAACATCCTTTATCTGGGTTCTGATCCTTTATTAGAGGATAAGGCTAACCGGGAAATTGTTTTATCTCTTTTAAAATCAAAGATTTTTGGTCAGCCTGATCTTTTTTCACAAGGTGCTTCAGCCACTTTGATAGCATTAGCCGAATCCTATTATGAGAAATACCAAATAAAATACGGAGTAGATCACCACCCCGTTACTTCTATCCCTCCGGCGCCTGCTAAGGCAGAATACCACAATATTGACGTTAAAGGATTAGAAGTCAATGATGTAACTACTTTTGGGGCAGAACATTTGTGCAAGCAAGTATTGGATCGTCTTGGGTTACAGCAGTGTTTTACTTCCTTAGGGATGAGTGAAAAGCAAAGTAGTAAAGCTTTGCTAAGTATTGCCGGGCGTGCTATTTTCTCAAGTTCTGAATATAAGACCTCACAAATCCTGCAAACCAGCAGTGAGTTACAGCATTGTTTTGGGATTGATGGCAAGATTACCCACAAACAACTCTATAGCATTGCTGATACTCTTTATCAACACCGAGAGCAGATCGATCGTTTTTTGTATAAGCGTATCCAAACACTCTTCAACCTAGAGGATAAACTAGTCATCTTTGATATCAGCAATACCTATTTTGAGACCCGTAAAGAAGACAGTGCACTAGCTCAATATGGAAGGAGTAAGGAAAAGCGCAATGACTGCCCTTTAGTAGTCTTTACAGGAGTTATTAACCCTGAGGGGTTTATACGTCATTCAAGGATTTATCAGGGCAACACACCCGACACTGCTACCCTAGAGGATATGATCGAAGATTTAGCAAGCAATTGCCCTAAAACAACTAAGCAAACTATTGTTATTGATGCTGGTATTGCTACAGAAGAAAATCTGGAACTTATAAAACAAAAAGGATATCAATATGTATGTGTATCGAGAAAGCTACTAAAGGATTACCCAAAAATAGCCACTGAAGATAAGGTCCTGCAACTGACCGATAGGGACAAAAACAAAGTGGAACTGGCCATATTCCAACCTGATGGATATGATGATACCTGGATGCAGGTACAAAGTCAGGCTAAAAGCAAAAAAGAAACCTCAATGCAAAACAAACTAGCCAAGCGTTTTGAGGAAGAACTCACTAGTATAGCAAAAGCCATTACCACAAAGGGAGGTACCAAGAAAATCAATAAAGTATGGGAACGCATCGGAAGGGCAAAACAAAAGCACAATAGGGTCGCTGCAAACTACCATATCGAAGTAGAAGAAAACCAAACAATTGCTACAGCATTAAAATGGAAATACAAGGCTAATAAAACCAAAGAAGATAAACAAAAGGGTATCTATTTCATAAGAACCAGTTATCAAAACCCAAAGGAAAAGGAGTTATGGGATATTTATAATACCATCAGGGAAGTAGAAGCTACTTTTAGATGCCTGAAAACGCAGCTGAACATACGACCAGTACACCATCAAAATGATGAGCGCATCGAAAGCCATATATACCTCACCGTTTTAGCATACCAACTGGTCAATACCATAAGACATATGCTCAAAGCCGATGGAATCCATCATGATTGGAGAAATATCGTAAGAATCATGAACACACAAACCATACAAACTATTGAACTACCTACCGATAAAAAAATAATACACCTTAGAAAACCAAGTAAACCCATAGAAGAAGTACAACAGATATACAAAGCAACCAAATGCAAACAAACTCAAAGCGCAATTAAAAAATATGTAGTGTACCACTAATTTTGGAAAACCCCGCTAGCATTGAAAAAAAAATCCATAATAGCCAAGTTGGGTTAACTAAATGACATTGCCCCATAGGGGGCATCAAGGTTCAAGCTAAAAATCAAACTTTTGTTGCTGATCTTCAACTCTCTTCTCCTTTTTTTCCTTATATTTAATATATTTCTTTATCATATTTTCATCTAAACCTATGATGCTTACAAAATAACCCCAAGCCCAAAAATGATAATCAATATAGGCATAGCCCTCAAAACATAACCACCTGCTTTGCAGGTGGATTTCTAAATTGAATTAAAAACAACGAGTACTCATAAAGTAACCAAGTAAAAGTTAAAAATTACCTAATCGGTGCGTAATTCGGTGCGTAAACTTAAAAATATGAATTCAATACGCTTATTTACAGCTATTTAAAATCAAACGGTTAAACCCTCCGACTCCACAAAGACATTTTTTTCAAATGCCAGACAATTTTGTCTGGCATTTTGATTTTAAAAAACATAACGAATACATA
>NZ_PGUB01000164.1:0-6245 GCF_002924285.1 Aquimarina sp. I32.4
TGAAACCATTTAATGGAGTGGCAACTAAATATCTACAGAATTATATGAACTGGTTTATGGTCTTGGAACGCATAAAAGAGAATAACCAACGTCTCAAATCCTTTGACTACTATGCCCTTGCTGGACAAAATGCATGGCAAATTTGGAAAACAACAACTGAATCAGTCATATAGTAGAATATAGCCTTTTAGGATTAAGATATAAACTGTAAACTTTTTTAGGGAGAGACAATTCAAACATTAGAAGATAAAAGTTGCTGAGGTTTTGAGGTTTTGATAGAAGTATAAGAAAAGTAGTACATGTTTTTAATTACAAATTACTTTCTATAATAAACAATAGCGCTACATTATTTTCAATAATAAGCTCTTAATTAGTTTTTTTATTGATAAAAAACAATCAAAAAATCTTTTTTAATGATAAAAATATATAAATAGTACTGCCACAAAAAAAAGTGTATTTCATTAAATAAGCACCTTTTTTAAGAAGCCCTCATTATCATTTAGTGGTAAGGTCTTGAGTAAAATGTAGGAAAAATATTTCTTTTTTCAATAAGTAAAAAACTACAAAAACCTCAAAACCTTAAAACCTCAAAGCCTCAATCTGTTATTTTTGAGGTTTTTGAAGTGCTGATTTCTATTTTTTACAGCTATGTTTTTACGAAATTTGCATTCCAATTTCCTTTTTAATTATTGTTACGTCAAAAGGATATCACTATTATTTATTGAGTAGCGGTAAGTCATTTACATCAAATTTAAATTAATGTGCTTATATATAAATTCAAAATGTAGGAAGGTAGTATAATTTATAACAGAGACATATTGTTATTTTATTTCTTCTTTTTTATCGCTTTAAGTACATTTATATAATGCCCTTGTGATACTCTTTGAATGTACTTTTTTTCTATAAACTGATTGATGTAACGTTCCGCAGTTTTTTCTGGTATTTGAAGTTTTAAAGCCACGCTCTTATATTGCTGAGTAGAAAAAGAAGTTGGCAATCCATCCAGAAAACTTTCCTTTTTGGTTTTACCTCTTGAGAGTATGGTTTGTTTTTCTGGTAAGTAGCGATATACTTTTTGCGTATGTACCAGTAAATTTTCTACAATAACAAGAGCATTTTCCATATCAATATCTTGGCAAAATAGCATACTGGAAAGTGTACCATTTTCCAATGATCGAATGGTAGTAAAAATTAATATCATTCGATAACATATCAATCCCAATCGTAATAAAGAAGCTTCTAACCCTGTCTTTTGCAAGAACTGGAATTTATCATATTCTTTGCTAAAAAAAGCATTGAATTGTTCTATCTGGTGTGGTTGTAAATGAATCCTGATTTCACTCCCAAAACCTTCTAATGTTTGATAGTATTGTAGGTATTTATTGCCTAAATCATTAAAGGTGCTATCTAATGATTGCTCATTATTGTTGGGAAATACATTTCTCCATTCTTTTTGTCGTTGCATTTCAAAAAAGATAAACCGACTAAAGAGTCCGTTTTCTGCATTAGGCATTAAAGATAATACCTGATCCGCAGTTCCAGAAAGCACTGCGGATAGTTGAGGATTTTGAATATCTACATATTCACTTGTTGTACGCCTGTAATAACTTATTTGTTCATGATGGAATGCTTTTCTAAGCCCATCACTATAATTTCCATGTTCACTTTTAAAAGCTTGTGCAAGGGTATCTCCTTCCGTTTCAAAGATGAGTCCTTTTCCATCATTATTTGCCAATAATTCAAAAGCTCCTGTTGCACTACTATTGGCAGGAATAAATAAGAGCTGTTCTCTGGGTTCTTCAGGTTTTGACGGAACCTCTCCTTTTCTCCTTTTTTTAAGATCCAAATACTCACTCATTTCTACTTCATACTGTACTTTTTGAGAATTGGTAATATCTCTTTTATATTTATGAATTGGATATACCAATCTTCTACACAGGTTAATCCTTCCCTTACCAGAAGAAGCAGGTGCAGTCACAAACAAAAATAGATTAGGATATACAATACTGTTATCATACATACCACATACATTAGGCAAGCAAGCACTTATAGCTGTTAAGCTACCCAATAACAATAAATCTTTTTCCTGATCACTCGTTGCGCGAATTGTTATTTCTTTAAAAAACTTAGGTAATAGCTTGTAAACGGATGTAGGTATTACAGGCAAAGGAACTTCTGACATTCGCAGCGCTTCTTCTTTAGAAATCGGTACTTTGGATTTGGGTGTCGGTAATGATACTACCTTTGGTTTGGTCTGAGAGGGAGTTACTCCAGCTACCCTTGCCAAATGGAAAAATGTACCTAACGTAGCTCCTGAATTATTACTTTGTAAACATTTTTGGTATTGTTTTCGGCAGTTAGCAGCATCATACTTTGGATAACTACTACTCACTCTTAGAAATAACTCCTCTCCCATATTTCCAAATGCATCAGCAAAGGCAAATCCGATTTTAATCCAGTCTGCATAATTTCCAGTAATGTCAATACTAGAATTTTCCAGTGTGGTCACTACTTCTTTTACTTTTTCATAATCATCAATTGCCAAAGGCGCTTCAGAAGCATCTGAATTTTTCACTTTTTCATTTTCAGTTTCTGATATTAATGGCAAGTATTTTTTAGGTTCAAATTTTAGCATCACTTGTATATTTTGGATGGATATATGGATTAGGGTCATAGGGTAGCAAACACCCTCGACTAACATCACTACCTGATGTATCTATCTGAATATTGTAAGTTTCCTTTAGATAGTTGATTACTGCTTGGAAATATTCAGTATGAGAAACTTCATTCAAGGCTATTTTAATAACCCATTTCAGCCCATTTCCTCTTGGTGACATAAATAAGAGTTGAGAAGGGAAATAAGGGTCTTTTAATAAAGTCTTTCTGATGTCAATTAATTCCGAAGTATTAGGAATACCATCGATATCAATTGTTAAGAGTTTTGAATGTGTCCGAAGTGCATTGTTGTTTCGTTTGGTAAATACTCCAGAAAACGTAACATAATCAAAGTACTTCTTTTTATACGCTTTTTGTTCTTTTTCTGAAGATAGTTTGCGTAAGTGTGTAGTGCGGTGCTTACGGGAGATATCCTTAAGCATCTGGTAGACTTCTAATAAACCAATGGTTTTAGTGGGAGTAAGATTATAGAGGTTTTTAGAAAAATAGCTAAACCTTGGTTCCCATTTAGTATCAGGCAATGTATCCAGATACTTCTGAATATAGGCTTGTCGTAAGCTATAAGTAGATACCTTTGCTTCTAAGTTCAAATGTAAAGTATGATTGATCTTTAGTAACAATTCTATTGTTGTATCTACTTTAAAATGCAATTGAGCAAAGTCAAATGTATCTCCCTTACTAGTAGCATCTTCTAAATCAATATAAGTGGCACAACGATTAACGAGAGTAATCTGTAACGTTTTTCTTTGATGTTTGGAAAATGGATTAAATGTAGGTTTACACTTGCTTCCACTCACTCGAAGTATTGTTTCTTTCGGATAATACTGTCTAAGGATATAAGCAAAGATTTTTAACCCATAGTGGGTTTTCTGTAAAATATGCTGTTTAGTGATCATATGTATCGTTTTAAATGATCATAATTATTTTAAAAAGTAGTCACATAAAAACATGACAAGCCTATACCTGTACAACAGGAGATATCATACTCTTACGTCTAAGAGTATTAAGCTGTATGTCAGTAATGATGGTAAAAGAAATGTAATTAAGTTTCCTTAATAGAAACAATAGCACATATAACAGATTCTAATAGGAGCGCAGGAGGTAGGCGAAAATATACTATTGCTATGTGTCAGAGAAAAGAAGTATTTAAAGACTATACCGCTTTTCTGGGTCTACGTTTGATTTTATACATCACCGTAGATTTGTTTACTTTATAATTTTTCAGTTCATCTGCTGTGCATTCTAAATGAGATGCGATCATATCCAGATCCTGAGCAGGGATATCTGCGTGGTCATCTGCCATTAAATTACAATAGCGATTAAAAGTTCTTGCTGTTTTTTTTAACCCCGTAATGATCTTTTCTTTAGTAACCTTGCATTTTGCTACAGGTAGCTCTTCCAGTTTTTCCTTAATACAGTACTTATAGTCTTTCATAAGTTTTAATTTTGATAATTATGTAAACCAATTATATTGACAAATAATTCGTGAAAAATACAGGGATCTGGAAATTTTGTAATAAAACCAACCCCATTTTGATTATAAAACTGTGCTTCAAGCACAAATTTATCTTTTAAAGAACATATTTTTCTTCTTGCAAGAAAATTTCTTTTACAAATGTAAAGTAATTTTGTTTACATTTCGTAACTTTGTTGAGACAAATTTGTCCAACTATTGTAAACGCATACGGATGAGCAAACAAAATCCATCAGAGAAATATCATCATGGTAAGATTCTAAAAGATTATATTTTAGAGAATAAATTGAACCGTAAAGGTGGTATCAATCGATTAGCCAAAGCGTTGCATATGACCCGACAAGGGATTTATAGTCTATACAAACAAAAGGTGATCAAGATTTATAATAGACGGGCAATTACGGAGTACTATAATTTACCAGAAGATTTTTTTCCAGACCCTGATCAACAAATAGATGACTATGACACATTGTTCAGGGAGTATGTAAATGCCAGAATAGAGATAAATCAGTTAGAAGATGATTTAGATAAAGCGCAGGCACGATATACGACAAGGTTGTTAATGAATAATTTAGTCTACGATCCTGAAAATAAAGAACAGTATAATGTATACGTAATAATGGGGCCCAATACTGAAAATTATGTCCAACACTATTTTGATCCATTATATCTGGATCGCCTTTCAAAAATTAGAATTCCTGAAGTACAAGGGGCATTTGCTTTTGAGGTTTGTGATGTCGGTATGACTAAGGTCGGTGGTTTACCTGGTAGCCTTGCTTTGAGTGATCATCTTATTGAATTTTACGAGAATATTGAAGAAAATACCCCTTATATTGTTGTTTACAATAGCCTAGAGTCTGGTTCAGGTATTTGTTGTAGGTATGTATCTTATTTTCGCCGAAAATTTAGGGTATATTCATCAGATAAATCTTTTAAGGATATGAATTTTTCTCAATTTGAAGTAAAACAAATATGGGCAGTGAAACAATTTTTAGAATTACCTATTGAACAATATAGTAAATTTTTAAAATCCAGTATGGAAGATAGTTTTGGGTAAAAAGGAGCTTGAAATATCAAATAGTAAAGGTGGATTTGTATTTACTTATATCTATATTAATAAATTAAACTTAAGAAAACATGGATTTAGAAAACGATTTTAATAGCTTGACAGATAAGATCGATACCCAAGCAGAGGAAATGATTAAAGATTTTAAAGATCATTTGTCAAGTGTGAAAGAAATTCATCCTAAAGTAGATGACAGGGCGATTTTTGAAGGTTGGGCGATTCAAAAAATAGCAGGCTTACAAGTGATCATACAAGAATTAACAAAAGACAATCAGCGATTGAGAAATTTTAGTAATTTGAATTAAAATGATTTTTGATAATTCTTATCATAATTTATAATAATTCTACGTTTTAATAAATAAAGGCGAAATTACCGCTAACTAATTCAAATATTTAGCTACAATTGAATATGCTTGTCCCCTTATTCTATCAGTTTCTCTAATATCATCCATTCTTATTTGGTTATAATTATTAAGGAATAGATATCTGTTTTATTTGTTGTTTTAGCAGTAGTAATTGCTTGAAGCATTCTTTATCTTTTTTTATTGAAGGAATATTCATGGGGTTCTGATTACAATAGACACGTTGTTAGTGTAGTAAGCTAAATCATAACTTCTGTAAGACAATTTAAACTTTATTTGACACATAATATTTTATTATACAAATACAATAAAATATAGATGTAGATTATGGTTTTATTTTAAATTTTACAAAAGGATTATCTGTGAGTTTTGGAGTTTGTAAAATTATTAGCATTTAATAGTTCTTTTTGCATTTCAAAGTAGTTTATTAAACCTTATAATTAAAAGTTCGAACTCTGGAAGCTTGGAGCTACTAATGAAGTCTAAAGTGTTAAATTTTAGTACTTTAGACTTTGTTTTCGCTCTAGTTTATAATTGCTATTATTCGTATCTTTAATTCATGGATTTAGAAAAGATAAAAATTGAAATAGGTAAGTTATCCATTGAAGATCAGGCTTTATTGGCGGCAGAACTTGAGAAATTGACTTTGAAAGGAAGTCCCGCAGTT
>NZ_PGUB01000165.1:0-6191 GCF_002924285.1 Aquimarina sp. I32.4
CGTTTTTTCATTTTTCTAAGATATTTATTTAAACATAAACCGTCTTAAATATCTGTCCGAATAAAGGTAGCAACTCCATTTTATGTCTTGCAACACAAATATCCACAACCCTTTTTGTGTGTTCAAAAAAGTTTAAACCTCTTCTTTAATAAAAATTTAATACACTACTATAATCAATAAATAGTTTTATAGTTTATTTTAGCTCATTATTTCTGTAAAAAAAATGACCTTAAAAAATAATAGCTTTTTAAGTAGAATCACCTCTACATTCTTGGTGTTACTTCTTGTGCTTCCTATTATTATTAAGGCTACGCATAAACATAAAAATGAAGAGCACCTTAATTGTAAAGAGAAATTAACTCATTTATACGAGTCTGTAGGCGAACATTGTGATGTTTGTTACTTTTCTTTTGCTTCATTTAATTTGTCTTCTAAATCTTTTGTAGGAATACTCATTCTTATTACTAACAAAACGATTATTGATAATTATAAATCAATTACTTTATCTTTTTGTCATTCTTCAATTAAAAGACTAAGAGCACCTCCTTTAATTTCTTAAATACCTTTTCTTTATTTCTATATAAACATATAAAGTACAAATAGTATTATAACAAATATTGTAATGTAATACATGTATTTAAAATGTAGAGATAATTTAAGTTTTACATCATTTTGAAGTATAACTATCCATTTATTTTTTTGTCATAATATCGGAATAAGCTTAAACGCTTTATGCCGTATGTTATGTTATATAATCATTTGACTAAAAGAGTTATAGTGTCCATTATACAATAATTGATGGTGTAATACATAAAAAGGTTAACCAATGCTCATAAAAGTATTGGTTTAATAAACGTACACAAGTTTTAAAAAGAGCACTCTCTTTTTAAAATATTTAAGAATAAAAAGCTACTAAAAATTTTCAATACAAGCAAGTAAGATATTTGTCTGAGCGTTTATTTTCTTGTTAAAAACCTTATTTTTTTACATATAAAGCAACCTTCGAGCGATTAGATCTAAAACTGATTAAATTCTTAAAAAGATCTATTGTTTACCAATATAGCCAAGAAAAAAACTAATAAATACACACTAATAATAATTTTAAATAAAAATAATGAATACTATAAGTAAACTAACTTTAGGGTTGTTACTATTACTAAGTTTGACCAAACTTACTGCACAAATTAACATTTCAGGAAAAGTAACAGATATAAATAACGAACCTTTACCTTTTGCAAATGTTTTGATTAAAGGAAAACTAAAAGGTGCAACAACAGATAATAATGGAAACTTTACCTTAAACAACGTAAAGAAAAAAGATATACTAAAGGTATCAATGCTAGGGTTTAAAAACTTTACAGTTCCAATTTCAAAAACTGTTTTTTTTAAAATTGTTTTACGGGAAGACTCACAAATATTAGAAGAAGTTGTTGTTACGGGAGTAGCAGTAGGCACCCCTGTTAAAAAATTACCTTTTGCACTATCTAAAGTTAATAATAGAGAACTTAAAGAAGTACCAGGCAGAGATTTAGGAAATTCACTTCGAGGAAAGGTTGCTGGAATAACTATTGTACAACCAAATGGAGACCCTAATGCGGTGTCTTCCATACGTTTAAGGGGGTCTAATTCTCTTTTAAGAAGTCAAGAACCTTTGATTATTATTGATGGAATAATTACAGGGAGTGACATGAACCTAAAAGACATAAACATGGAAGATGTAGAAAGTGTAGAGATTATTAAAGGAGCTGCAGGTTCTTCTATGTACGGTTCTTTAAGTGGAAATGGAGTTATTCAAATAATAACAAAAAGGGGAAAAAACAGTGGTGGTAAACCTACAATTGTGGTAAGAAACGAAACAGGTTTTTCACAAATAGCAAAGGCATACCCTCTTGCAAACACACATAGGTACAAATTAAGAGATGCTAATGATTTCCCTTGGAATTTAAACGACTTAAACGAACAAGGAAGATGGCATTTAAGTAATGGAGGAATAAGAGATTATGATGAAGATGGATTATTAGACAATCCATTTCCAAGAATATTAGACCATCAAAAAAAAATTTACACTACACAACCATATAGTTCTCTATATACATCAATATCATCTGGTAATGAAAACTTCAAATATCATGCGTCCTTCCAAAACACAAAAAATGGAGGAGCAATACAAGGTGTAAAACCATCTGTACGAAATAATGCACGTTTAAATATTGATTATTTACCCAATGATAAAAT
This sequence comes from Aquimarina sp. I32.4, assembly GCF_002924285.1. Taxonomy (NCBI): domain Bacteria; kingdom Pseudomonadati; phylum Bacteroidota; class Flavobacteriia; order Flavobacteriales; family Flavobacteriaceae; genus Aquimarina; species Aquimarina sp. I32.4. The sequence goes on from NZ_PGUB01000165.1 coordinate 2,236, forward strand.
AGCGATAAAGACTTCCGTTTCTTATGCCAAAACAAAAGGACACAATGCCCCTTTCAGCACTAGAGAAACTGCACTTTTTTTGGAACCATGGGTTGATATAACTGAACGCGATTTAAATGGGGATATTGTTCCTACACCTAAAGGTTCTTATTACTTAAGAAACTTTTTAGACAATCCGTTATACGAGGTTGGTATTCTTGAAGATTATTTTGATAGACAACGACTAATGTTTAGTCCAAGTATAACATATGATATTAATGATAATTTACAATTAGGAGCATCATATTCACACGATGAATCTAGAAGTGAAACATATAGTTATACTCCAAAAGAATATAAATTTCCAGACCCTACATTAACAAACGTTGGTGATTATGGTATTGTAAGCAATATTTCTAAATCAGATATAGTACAACTATATGCTAGTTACGCCAAAAAAATAGGTAACTTTAACACAAGGTTTACCGCAAAATTTTTAAGAGAAAATAGAAATGTAAATTCTTTTAATGCTAAAGGGTTTCAGCTTTTAGTAAGTGGGGTCAGAAACTTAAGTTATACAGAGGGTAGTTCTAGAATAATAGGGTCAATTCAGTCTGAAGAAAAAGTAAGTAATTATTTTTTCGATTTTAACTTAGATTATAAAGACAAAATTATTTTTAATGGATTAATTAGAAAAGATGGATCTTCCCTATTTGGTAAAGATAATCGCTGGGCAACCTTTGGTAGGCTCTCTGCTGCATATATAGTTACCAAAGATTTTAATATCCCAAAAGTAGACGATTTAAAATTACGTTTTTCTTGGGGAACTTCTGGTCAACGACCTGCTTTTAATACACAATACGAAACGTACAGATCAACTTGGAGAGGAACATTAAGACCAGACATTTCAGGAAATAAAAATTTGTTACCCTCAAGAGTATCAGAATGGGAAGCAGGTATTAATGCTCGCTTATTTGACAGAGTAAATCTAGAAGTTAATTACGCTAAAACTCAGGTAAAAGACGATTTTTTAAAAGTTCCTTTACCTAGAGCAACTGGTTTTAAAGAGCAATGGCAAAATCTTGGAAGTATCGCCTCTAGTGCATTAGAAGTTCAGTTAGGATTAGATATTATTAAAAATAAAAACTTTAGCTGGAATGCTAACCTTAATTGGAGTAAAATAACACAAGAAATCACTGACTTAGGTGGGGTGGAGCCATTTAGTAGATCTAGTCGTCTTTTTAGAGTGGAAGAAGGAAAACCTTATGGATTAATGTATGGATATAAAGTAGCAACAAATGTAAATGAATTAACTCTTGATAATAATGGATTTGTTATAAATAGCTTAGGGAACCCCAATATAAACGAAAGAGGAACTTTAAAACCTGAAGATTTTGAAATAAACGAGCATGGGTATGTTATAATAAAAGGAACTAAAGGTTCTGCAAAAGAGCAAGTTATTCTTCTTTCTGACGAAACAGGAGAAGATGAAAAAATGGAAATAGGAAATACAAATCCTGATTGGAATTTAGGATTCACTAGTAATTTTTCATATAAAAACTTCAATCTATATTTTGTAATAGATCATCAACAAGGTGGTGATATCTATAATAGCACAAAACAAAGACTATACAGAGCAGAGCGTCATGGTGATCAAGAAAAATTTGCAAAACAGGGTAAGCATATATTATACTCTGGCATTTCTAGTAATTTAGATCGTGGACTTTCAGATACTAGTCATTTTGTAGAAGACGGTACTTTTACAAAAGTAAGAGAATTATCTTTAGGATATACTTTAGGGAAAAATGTTTTAGGGCCTAAAGCTAGCAAGATTATTAAAGAATTAAAAATCTCGTTAATTGGTAGAAACCTATTTACTTTTACCAATTATTCAGGTTTTGATCCTGAAGTTGCATACGGATCAGGTTTACCAGAAGGAAGCCTTACAGCCAAAGTATCTAACCCTACAAATGATAGATTAGACTTAAGATCATACCCACAGTCTAGAACTTTCACTGCAATGGTTCAATTAACATTTTAACAAATAGAAAGATAATCACAAAAAATTAATGTTTTCAAAATAGAAACAAATGAAATACTTAAATAAAATATATATAAAATTAATCTTCGGCTTATTTTTTCTTGTTTTACAAGGATGTGATTTAGATGTTGAAAATTTAAATGAGCCAGGTAGAAATAGTATTTTAGGAAGCACAGAAGGAGTAATAGCTCTTTTACACAGTACTAATTCTGCTTTTTTTAAAAACCTAGTTAGCTCAAAAAGTAATGTCGATTATGATTATTTGGCAGATCAATTAGTTAGTTGTAACCCCGTAGAAGCTTGGCCAATGAACAGAGAACCAAGAGAACGCATTTATAATGACGTTGGAGGAACTTTTGAAGGTGCTTTTATTTATGATTGGGAAGCTGCTTATCGTGCTATTTCCACGGCTAATAAAATTTTAAAAAAGATAGATACTTGGACCTTAGAAAACAATGAAGTAAAAAACAAGGTCAAAGCTTCTGCATTAATATTGAAAGGATTGGCAACGGGCTATGTAGGTTTAATTTATAAAAAAGGAATAATCTTAGATTATAATATTCCTGCTGAAAAAATGACCTTTTCTAACTATAAAGATGTAATTAATAAAGCAGTAGAATATCTAAATGAAGCAAAAAATATATATACAAATAACCCCGAATTAAACTGGGATTATTTACCTGGTTTTAATTTATCATCTATAGAGATAAAAAAGGTTTTAAATACATATGCTGCTAAGTTTTTATTGGGTAAAGCTAGAAACCATGAAGATTTTAAATCATTAGATTTTAACCTTATTCAAAGTTATTTAGATAATGCTATAGAAAATGATTTTACAGGTCCAGGTAGTCGCGAAATTTATAATTCTTACCAATCTTTTGCTTCAAGAGAAAGATGGAGTAAAGTTTTGGTTGGTGTAGATCAAAAAATACCATGGTTATTAAGTAATAAAACAGCTCCTACAAAAAAAAGGGTTACAGATAGTCCTCCTATAACTTCTATTGATGCAAGAACTAATCTTTATTTTGAGTACAAAGAGGTTATTAATTTTTATTACTCAGAGTACGACCCAACCTTATACTCTAACTATAAAAATGTAAAATACACCTCATTTCTTGGCGACCTATACGATTTCCCTGCAAATATTTTACATATAGAAGAGATTGTGTTATTAAAGGCAGAAGTTGCTTATGGTTTAGGGAATTATACACTTGCAGAAAGTATTTTAAATAATAGTAATCGAGTAACTGTTGGACAAATGCCTTTGCTTACAGGAGCAAACAAAACAGACATTGCTGATGCTTTATTCTATGAAAACAGTATAGAATTACACTTAGCTGGTAAGGCTATAAATTGGATGTTTATGAGAAGGTGGAATTTACTACAAGAAGGCACTATGTTACATTACCCAGTTCCAGCATTAGAAGCACAACTTTTAAATGCCCCTATAATTACCATTGGAGGGCAAGGAACAGGAGATGGTATTGATTCTGCAAAAGGAGATACCTCTTGGAGGTAGTAACCTTTTAACTATGCATAGGTTATTATAATATGAGCCTATGCATAGCTCTACCAAAACCTAGTAGAAAATCACCGCCATATAAAGCTTATTTTTTAAGGATTAAATGCCCACAAACGATTTCTAAAAGCTCACAGGGGTCTGCATTTATAGCCAAAGCAATCAAATAGAGTTCATCAGCTTTTAGTATAGTACGGTTATTGTTTGATAATTCACTCAGTCTATTTTTTGAGATCCCTGTTTTTCTGGATACACTCGTCTGATTTATATTCTTTACTTTTTCTATCCTAATTATTTGAGCAAATAGCGTTGGCTTATCAGCACGCTATATACTTAGTTATTGAACTAATCCTCGTTGCCTCGGGAGCTTTTTTTAGCTACTTACAAAAATACCTTAACTTGATGACTCGACAAAAA
>NZ_PGUB01000166.1:0-6179 GCF_002924285.1 Aquimarina sp. I32.4
TCTGTACTCAATTCCTGTTTTACAGTGAATTTACCAGAGGTAGATTCATATGATTTACGCCATTTACGGATCATACTTCCATCTAAATCATATTCTGAACTCACTTGCTGTACACTTTGACCTGATTGTAATAACTCTACAATCATAAGTTTAAAATCGTTACTATGTTTTCGCTTTACCATAATTCAAATATATTTAACATTATGGGCTATTTAAAATCGTCCTAACAAAACTAGATATTCCAAAAAGAGCAGTACTTATGTTTGACTATTATTAGCTATAGATCTTATTTTTGATTTATTACTTTATTTCTTTTCCTTTAATCCAACTTCTTAAAAAGTTTTCATTTGTGCTAAGTTCGACTATGTGATACTTATTGTAAGACGCAAAAACATCTGAATTTTCAATTTTTTCAATTTCTACTCCTCTATAATTGATATAGTTTGAGTGAATCAAATACAATTGTCCTTTTTCTTTCAAAATATACCCAACATGACTAGAATCAAAACCGATAAAGTGAATTCCTTCTTTTATACTTCTATCGATTTTCAATATATTTTCAGTGATAGAATTTCCTCTTATTTCAATTACTTTGGTGTTTAAGGCTAAACTACTTGCCTCATCAATTGGGCTTTGTTGAGCTAATCTATATCTGTTTAGGTTTACTCCTACATCTTTTAACGTTGTCGAAACAAAATACCCACAAGCAATTTTTCCTTTCCTAGGAATTGATGTGTGCCCTTCAAATGACCATTCTGTTCCTTCCCAAAAAGGAATAATCCTGTTTACTAAAGAAAGCTTAAAGATATTAGATAGTGAGTCTATTGATAGTTCTGTATTGTTTAATCGTAGTTGCTCTTTTTTAATTATATTTTTTATTGTTCCATAACTTTTAGACAAATCACTTTCTAATTTTAATTGCTTAAGAGTTGTTATACTATCATTTTTAATTGAATCATTACTTACTTCCAGATTACTATTAAACGTATTTGAAATTTCTTTCAGGTTCTGCCCTATACATCCAACGTTTATCAATAACAATATTATAAAAACAACCTTTTTCATTCTTCAAATATTTATACTTGTAGTTACTACTAATTGCATGTTGTGTCTTTTTTAAACTCTCGTTTACATATTATTAATCGTTATCATCTATTTCAATCACAATCCGTTTTGGTTCTAATTGGGATTCATTAAAATAGCATTTCCATTTTTGATTTTTCTCTATTCCTTCAATTGTATTTCCATGTTTTATCACAATTCCATTTTCAAAAATATAATGACCATAGTTATACAAAACACTTGCTATTTGTTGAGGATCATAGTTTGTAAATCGAAATTCAAAATCAGGAAGCCCCAAAGAGTGTAACCCTATCGTATCCATTATCATCTCTCCTTCTGTTTCTTGAATATTGAATAAACGTATATTCATAAACACACTTATATTTTGATATTTATTAAGACTACTTCCTTCTAAAAAATCGGTTGGATGTAAAATCACTTCACTATTCTTAATCCAAACCGCAGCTGGTTTCATTGCAGCAACAATACTTGATACATATTTTTGAAAATACGCAATTCTTTCTTTATACTCCATCTCTCTTGACATCAAATCTGTAAGCAAGATTTCATATGAACATTTTTTGACCGTTTCTTCTGCTTCTGGCCAATTCCATGATTGCTTAAAAGAAGAATCTAATCCTGAATAGTCAATTTTGTTTTCCTCAGGCATAAATATCGTTGCTTGAGCTGGTATAGCTCCTTCTACAAATTTCACCTCATAGTCCTTAAAAAAATAATGTCTTGAATCAGATGTTTTATTTGTGTTTTCTGGAAACCCTATTTTATCAAATCGTTTTTTTAGTTCCTTTTCTATTTGTTCATCATCAAAAACAGGTTGACTCTCAAAAAACAATTTTACCATAAGCAACTCAGCTGGGTTTTTTAATTGTTGCTCTATTGGTTCTTGCTCAGTTTCTTCTATTTTCTTTTTTCTTAAAAAATTAAACATCTTAATTAATTATGGCGTTCGTTTTTTATTCTAATGATTGCTAAATCATCTGTTACGATATGATTATACCTATCTTTTAATAGTCTTATTTTTCTATCTAGAAAATTATCAAATTCTGAATCTTTATTATCAATCAACAAATATTCAATAATTTCATTTTCTGATTTTTGTTTTGCTTTGTTTTCAAGGTTTTTAAAAGTAAATATGCCATCTGTACAAATTGATAGATCTTTAAACTCAGAAACCGATAGCTTTTGATCCTGGTCTTTATACCAATCCTCAAAATTATCTCCCAAATGATATCCAAGATAATCTGGTTTGTCATTTTGTTCATATTCTATCAATTCACCGTCTTTGCAAATTAACCCATCTCCTATTGTCAAAAATTCGGCTTTTGAGTCTTTGGTATTTACAATTCCAATGATCAGTGTTGATAACAATTCATTTGTTTCGAGTCCTAGTTGATTTTTGATTTGTTTTGTCTCTTCTATTAGTAGCTTGACAACCTCTTTTAGTTTTGATTTTAAATCGACTGTCTTATCAGAAACAAATTCTTCATAAAACTTGTTCTTTGCGATATTTCTTAAGATTTTTCCGTAAAGCATTGATGCAAAAGCAGATTCTGTTCCCATGGTACATCCATCTAAAACAGCTATTAATTTTTCGTCTGTGGCTATTTGCTCATCGACTAAAAAATCTTCACAGTTATTTGTATGAAATTCTCCTATATGTAATGTTTTATATATTTTCATTCAGTTAATTATATCTAAGCACTTATACCTTATTAATATTCTGGGAAATTGCATTTTCCATTTTTTCAAACCAATATAAATCTTCATCTGGTTTATATGAAAATCTAGTTAATAAACCTGTGATCATCATAATCCATGATACTATATTAATTCCTTTAAAGTCTCTAAAACTGATACTAAACTTTTGTTCTTCAGATATTAATGTGCCTTGATCAAGTTTATTTAACTCATAAGTAGAACTATTTTTTATACCTGCCTGATATCGAACGGTTCTTAGCCTTTTATTGATATCTAATTGTACTATTTGGCACTTTACTATATCTCCTGAACAATCTTCTCCTGTATGCACTTCTACCCAATACGCTCCTTTTTCTATCTTAAAATCACTCTCTATTTTATTATAAAAACAAGGATCTTTTGTAAACTCTTCAATATATTTTGGGTGTATTAAAAATTCCCAAACCTGTTCTGGTTGGTATTTACTTAGAAAGTAAACTATCGTTTTTCTATATTTTCTCTGACCCCTCATTATCAAGATTTCATAACAATAGAACTACTTACAATAGAATTTGAGTTTAAATAATCATATTCTTCTTCATAAAAATGAAATGTGTTCTCATCCAAAGTTTTGACCGTAAGAAAAAATATATCTTTCTTCTTACGCCTTATATGACTATCAGAAGGCCTTGTTTCTTTGATTGTATTGGCATCTACGAATTCCCAAGTACCTTTTATTACCTCATCTCCAGATTGATCTGTATAAGTTCCATCAGGTAAATACTTTTTCCATCGTTTATTATTGTTGTTAAATATTTTAACTGTTGTTTCGTCAAATTCTCTTTTTACAAACGTTTTATTAGTCTCTTGTATTACAGAAATTAGAGGTTCTACATCTTTTATATTAATTGCCTTGTTCAATATTTGCTTTGCCAATGCTACATTCTCTTCAGAGTTATCAGGAATTTCTAATTGAAATGCATATTCTCTTATCTTCCATTTATTAGCACAGAGTAATCTTGTTTTATTTTGCACTTCCCTTTTTAAAACCTCTGCTTCTACTCTCTCCTCTTCTTTTCGTTTTTCCTGTTCTATTTCTTGTTGTCGCTCATATGCTATACTTTCTGATTCTATCAAAAGGGCTTTGTATGTTTTACCAGTCAACACTCCACCAATCTCCTCTAATTCGGTGATATGTTTTTTTAACTGTTTTAATTCTTGTTTCGTTATTTGTTTGGAAACTTCTAGTAGATCCTCTTCTTTTGATGAGTGTTTATATTGCTTTTCTAATCCAGATTGGCAGGAGATAAAAATCAATGCCAAAGCTATAATTATTGTTTTATACATGGTCTAACCTAATATTTTTATATAATAGCTGGTCCCTATAGTTCTTATTCGAGATACAGCTTTATATACTTGATTAGGTTTATAAAAAATATAACAGCTTTTTTTTCAATCAAAAAGATTTAAACCACTTCTATCGTATAAAAATCATTTTGGCAATCTTACCTTCTTTTATTTCATAAATAGCTGCTAAGCTAAAATTATCTCCATTAGCAGTCAAATACTCCTCGTCTATTACGATATTACCTATAACAATTCGGTTTTTGATTTCACTATGCAAATCAGGAATTTTTGCAAACAAATCTGTATACATTGATCGTAATTGTATTTTCCCTTTGAATTGTAGTTTATTTGGATAGTCATATGCTTTTATAGTATCAGAAAAAGTCTTTACAAAAGTATCCATATCTTTTGCATTATAGGCTATTAATTGTTGCTCTACAATATCACTGGCATCTGTAATTTTTCCATTATTATAGATAAAAGTTACACCACTGATTTTTCCATTTTTCACTTCATAAATAACACCTTGGTGATGTTGTTTTTCATTCACATCTGCACGTTCTTCATCGATCACTTTATTTCCCATGACAATACGCTTTACAACCTCTACATTTGCTCTATTTTTATTGGAAAAGAATTCTTGATAATCTGATTTTAACTTATCCTTACCAACATAAAGAGTGTCATGCGGATAATTACGTACGATTACATTATCAGAATAACAGGAAACAAAATCTTCTAAACTACCTTTATTAAAGAATTCTATTTGTTTTTGAACTATCTCTACAGGAGATTCTTCTGATACTATGGCTATATACTTACTATCTGGACTTACTGCAATTCTTGAAATCTCATTGATTTCTTTCTCTTTAAAACTATGCAATACTTTCCAGTCTTTGTCTGTTTCTAGATTAAACCCAACAATGTTCTTGCCTAATGACATAAGTATTGTACCATCTGCCAACCAACACATATCTTCAATTTTAATGGATATTGCTTTAATTTCTTTTGTTTCTCCAGAAATAGGGTTTATAGATTTGATTACCCATTTTTTATGTTCTTTACTTATAAAACTTATTAAATCTGAATTAGGAATTTTATGTAGTGATCGCCCTACATTCTTTTGCAAGGTATCATTCGTTTTATTTTTTAAATTAGACACAACTAGATCCATTCTATCATCTACCAAAACAGAGGACACCAGAATATCTTTATTGTACCAAACATGATACCCGACTTTTAGATCTTTTAGTAATATACTAGACTTACCACTCTTCAAATTATATTCATACAACCGCTGTAGTCCACTAGTGTCTAACCTTATAGCAGAAACAGTTTCTCTACCTGGTATTTTTATAGGTGAATACTCACCGCCCAAAGGTGTATTTGAAACCCAAGTGGTTGTTCCTTCTTTTATATTGTATAATGCAATGTCTGTTTGCTTATTTCTGGTAGAAGAAAAAAGAATCGTATTATCGTCATAAAATGACGGCTGGTTATCATACCCTTCATTATTAGAAATATTTACAGGGTTTATCAATTTAATTTTTTCATTTGTATCTCTATAATTGATCAGATACACTTCTGTATTAGATTGAAAAATAAGGAAACGTATATAGATCGAGTAGACAAGGGGAATTTCGCCCCAAGCCTCTCCCAGAACCGTACGTGAATCTCTCGATTCATACGGCTCTTGTTGTACAAATCTAAGCAGTTACGTTAATATGTGAAAATTTCCAATGGTAAAATAAGCTAGGATATTGTTTCCTAACAGTTGCTAACCATTTATAAGCTTTTCTAATACTGGTTTTGTAACGCTTATACCTTTTCCTTGCCCACCAAACCAATCGCTGACTTAATAACCTAAAAACTTTAGTGAGTTCGTACATTTTAAATTTACCATAGTAACGTACCCATCCTCTTATCATTGGATTTAAGTATTGAGCAACCCCTACAATGCTTTTAAAAGTCAACTTACCTACATTGAGTTCTTCTAGTTTATCGGCAATTCGTTTTCTTGAACTAATACTTATGGCACAATCATACCCTAAAAATAGCGTTTTCTTTTTCTT
>NZ_PGUB01000167.1:0-6167 GCF_002924285.1 Aquimarina sp. I32.4
TGAAACCATTTAATGGAGTGGCAACTAAATATCTACAGAATTATATGAACTGGTTTATGGTCTTGGAACGCATAAAAGAGAATAACCAACGTCTCAAATCCTTTGCCTACTATGCCCTTGCTGGACAAAATGCATGGCAAATTTGGAAAACAACAACTGAATCAGTCATATAGTAGAATATAGCTAAAATTTATTCTAAAAGTTTCTTCTACAATGTTAATGGAACACTCTTTTTACAAAGCGACGATAGAAGAGAAGTGGAATGTGTGTGAAATGACATAAAACCACTTAATTATTCAATTCATGCTTCCGTTTTATAAAGATAACACTACAAAAAAGCAGCACAAATAGCGTTAGAACAATTAGATAGAAATTACTATGCTCAAAACCTCCAAAATAATCAGCAAAAGGAATTCCGTTTATGTTAGCATAAGTAATCATAAAGAAGAGTACTTCAAACAGTTTTTTTCCTTTAGACAATATACCTAAGCAGACTGCCAATGAAGTAATAAAAAGACTTCCTAAAAGTATTGAAGTTACTGCAGTAATGTTTGTTAACAAACCAAGACGAACTATTAAAGGCAAAGCTAAAAATAGCATTAAAATAATTCCCGAAAATAATTGAGAAACTAATAACCTTCTTAATGGTTTAAAAGCCGTAAACGAAAAATAATGAACATTGCTTATTGTTTCCTTATTAGATAAGACTGACAACCTGCTTACTTGTAAAAACCATAAGATTGGTAAAACCATTTGATGTGCAGTTATTAAAGGAAGAACTGCCAATAATACCACTCCTATAAGGTTAATAATCCATAACCATTTTTTTCCTTTTCTTAATAACAACAAAATTTCGGTTTTAAGTAATGGAAACATGCTGTAATTTACCTTTGCAGAAGGCAATCTTGACAAATCTACATTTTTTATAAGGCTTTGATTAATCGTTTTTACTTTACTTATTTTTGCATAACCCCTTTCTTTTACATCAAAACGATGAAACAAAACAGATACTAAAAATAATAGCAGAATACCTAGTGCCATCCACACGAAACGACTTAATAAAAATGATGTTGAAAAATCAATTCCTTCGAACAAAAATTTATCTGGCTTTTTAGTATTTCCTAGAACATAACCGATAGACAAATCAGTATCTTTATCTGTATTTGTAATTTCTCTAACAGTTTCTTCTAGTTGATACATTACTATTTTACTACCAAAAATGTCTAATGAAAATTGGTTTTCAGTTTTTGGAGAAAACACCATTAGAACCGAAAAAAAAACGAAGAATCCAATATTCTGAACTATCGAATACTTTTCTAAAAACATTTCAGAAATAACTGCTAAAACCGAAATTATAAATAGTGCTGGAATTGTAATGACTGCATACGGTTTTATAAACTGGAATAATTTAAAAGGGTAGCCATCATTATATAAAAAGAAAAGGATAATACTCATTATAAATACAACTGCTGCAATAGTTAGTAATAGTAAAAAATTACTTAGCACTTTAGAAAACAAATAGCTAAAGTTTTTGATTCGTGTAGCGGCAACTATTTGACCAACTCTTGTGTTGCTATCTGTTTTTATTCCGCTATTTACCAAGTAGAAACCTATTAAAGACAAGAAAATGCTAGTCATAATAGCAGTAACATAACCAAACCATGCCGAATTGTAATAACCAACATAATCTGCTATTCTAATTGTAGAATAATTGGCATTGGGTTCTGGAACAAATGTGTACGCTATTGCTAAGGTTGCACATAGTGTTATTAAAAAAGCATAGCTTCTTGTTCGTTGTAAATAATCTAATTTTATAATAGTTAAAAAGGAGTTCATCATTGTATTCTTTTTAAAGTTAAAATGAATAGGTTTAATTTATTTTTGTGAGATATAAATAGGCATCTTCTAAATTTCCTTCTTTTTTAATAGAGTTTTCTACAGGAACATCTGCAATATATCTTACTACTAATTGATTGTTTTTACGAGAAGTACTCACTACAATTTGTGTTATTTTAAAAGCGGTTAAATCTTCTTTTGCAATAGTGGTTTCAAATACTTTATCTGTTACCTGATTTATAATTTCTTCCTGATTCCCATAAGAAAGTAATGTTCCACTTTTCATAATTGCCACTTTATCGGCAATCGTGTCTATGTCTGATACGATGTGTGATGATAAAATTACGATGCAATTATTTGCTAGATCGGAAATTAAGTTTCTAAATCGTACACGTTCTTCAGGATCTAAACCAACAGTAGGCTCATCAAAGATTACAATTTTTGGGTTGTTTAGTAATACTTGTGCTATACCAACACGCTGTTTCATTCCTCCCGAATAACTTCCTATTTGTTTTTTAGCAGCATCTAGTAAGTTTAACCCTTCTAATAATTGTGTTATTCTTGGTCTTAAATTTTTTCCGCCAACACCTTTCATTGCAGCCATATATTCTAAGAATTCATACGCATTCAGATTTGGATATACACCAAAGTCTTGTGGTAAAAAGCCTAGTTGCTTGCGCATATAATTGGCATCTTTTACAATGTTGTTTTTATTTAAAGAGATAATACCATTGGTAGGTTTGTTAACCGTTGCAATCATTTTTAAAAGTGTAGATTTCCCAGCACCATTTGGTCCTAATAATCCTAAGATTCCTTTTTCAATATGGATTGAAAAATCTTTCAATCCATATTTATCTTTGCTGTATTTTTTAGATACATTTTGAATTTCTAATTTCATAATTTAACTTTTAGTAGTTATTTTAGTAGTTATTTTAGTAATGGTAGTTGTAAACCCGTTTTGACTAAATGTTAAACTATCATTGCTTCCTTCAATTTTAGTTAAAGTGGCACCTACAGTTGTATCATACAGTGTGGTTTCATTTTTTTGAGTTAACTCACTCTTTATGTCTTGAGCTTCTGCTATTAAAAATAGTTTGCCATTTTCTTGCTTAATCTCAAAAGTTAAGTTTGCCTCTTTTAATAAATACTCACCTATTATCCCTTTAAAATCAGCTAAATTTATACTTTTGAGTTGCTCAATCTTCTCATTGTTTAAATAGGAATACAAATCATTTTTAATGGATTTCTCTAAAGGCATTCTATGCGAATTTGTAAATAATAAGAATAAATTTTTTGTTTTTGGGTTATATGCATTTCTGAAAGCGTAGCCTAAATTATTACCTCCATGATTAAAATATTTAATGCCTTTGTAGTCAGATTTAAACAAACCTAAGCCGTATACTTCATTTCCAGATTCCATCATACGTATAACAGTCTCTTTTTTAAGTAGCTTCTCAGTTTCAAATAAAGAAGTGTAAAAAACTTCCATATCAGATAAAGTTGAAGCAATACTACCAGCAGCAAAAGCAATATTTGCAAAGTATTTATAATCTAAATATTCTGTTACATCTTTATCTTGGTAATATGGCGTTGCTAAATTTGGTAAGTTTTTGTGAACGTAAGGATACGTGTTATTCATTTCTAAAGGCTCAATAATACGCTCTCTTAACAAATCGAAATAACTTTGATCCGTAATTTTCTCAATAATTCTCCCAAGCAAGAAGTAATTTGTATTGCAATAATCAAATTTTCCAATCATTTTCGGATCATTTTTCCCAACTTGATTTAGCAAGTTATCGTTGTAAAGAGAATCATTTTTTGCATAAAATATTTCTTCTAGGTTTTTACCAATTATTTCGTTTAATCCACTTTCATGCGTTAATAATTGGTGTATAGTTAAAGAAGGGGCTACATTTTGAATTGGCTTTAAATATTTTCCAATAGTATCTGTTAATTTTAAATTTCCTTTTTCTATTTCTTGTAAAAAAAGAATAGCAGTAAAGGTTTTAGTTGCACTACCAATATTAAAAACATGATTTTTATTTAAATCAAAATTACCAAGGCTTTTTGTTTTAATCTCATTATCTTTTTTAATAAGAAGGGCAACACCTTTATTTTGTTCTTTTAATAATGGGTCAAACTTTTGTTTAATAGTTTCTAATCTGTTTTCTTGTCCAAAAGAAATGCATTGCACTAATAAGAATGCTAAAATTGTGAATTGTTGTAACGTTTTCATCTGATGTCTATTTTAAATTATACTTCAAAACTCTTTTAATTGTTCAAGACATAAAAAAAAGAATGACCAATGGTACTTATAAAATGATATTGTTAGCAAAAGCCTATTATCATGAAAAAATACCTGTTCAGACATCGTTCTCTAACTTTCATCATTAAAAAATGGATGTTTATGTTTGAATTTTTATTTTTGAGTCGAATAATAAACTTTAGAAATGGCAAAATTAGATTCTTGGATAGACAACAAAGTTGTACAGAACCTCTTTGTTTGGTTTTGTTTCTTTTTAGTAATAGTGGGCGCTATTCAAGGTGAAAATAAGATTATTACATCATTAGGTATTATTTTATTATTAGCACCAGCTATATATATAAGTAATTTATTAATCTTGCCGCTTATAAAAAAGAAAACTATTTTATTTACTTTTTTATTTATATTAAATATCCTTGTATTTACTACCATTTCAGTATTTATTATAAATTTTATATCAGAACAATTTTTTCAATGGGATAAGTTTATAAACTTCTTTGGGATTATGGTTTTGGCAATAGCATTTGGAACTGCTATAAAGATTGCGCGAGATAATTTTTTACGTAGGCAACAAATTAAAGAAGCAGAATTAAAGTTATTAAAGGCACAATTAAACCCTCACTTTTTATTTAATACCTTAAATAACTTATATGGATTATCTGTTATAAAATCTGATAAATTGCCAAGTTTAATGCTGAAATTATCCGATTTATTAAGATATAGTTTGTATGATACAAAAGAAACCTTGGTACCTCTTGAAAAAGAAATTACCTACTTAGAGAACTATATTTCGCTAGAAAAAATTAGATTAGAAGATAAAACAGACATTCAATTTACTAAATCAGGAAATTTATCTTCAAATAAAATTGCGCCAATGTTATTAATTGTTTTTGTTGAAAATGCTTTTAAGCATTTAGGGATTTTAAAAAATGGAAAAAGCAGCGTTATAATTTCTTTAGAAGAAATGAATAATACTATTACGTTTGTTTGTAACAATACTATAGAAGTAAACATCGCAAAAGAAAATGATTTGGAAAAAGGGAGAAGTGGTATTGGTTTACAAAATGTTAAAAAGCGTTTAGCATTAATGTATCCGGAAAAACACCAATTGAATATTAATAAAATGGAAAACAGTTATAATGTCCAATTAATAATAGATTTATAAAATGAGCGTATTAAAATGTATTATTGCCGATGATGAACCTATTGCTCGACAAATTTTAGAAAATTATATCGATTCTATACCTAATTTAGAAATTGTAGCTTCTTGTAAAAATGCTTTTGAAGTATTAGAAATTTTACAAAAAAGAACGGTTGATCTCTTATTTTTAGATATTAATATGCCTAAACTTTCTGGTTTAAGTTTGTTAAAAACAATGCAACAAAAACCAGATGTTATTATTACTACGGCTTATCCAGAATATGCTTTAGAAGGCTTTGAATTAGCTGTAACAGATTATTTATTAAAACCCTTTTCTTTAGAGCGTTTTCTACAGGCTGTAAATAAGGTAAAGCAAAATCAAGTTGTTTCAAAAGAGGAGATAGTAACATCAAAAGAAGAGATACAAGATTTTATATTTGTAAAAAGTGATAAAAAAATTATAAAACTAAGTTTTGAAGATATTAATTATGTAGAAGCGTATGGAAATTATACAAAGATTTATGCAGATACTATGATTTTAACACCACAAACACTTTCAGATTTTTTATCCAAACTACCAGATTATTTTATACGCATACATAAATCATTTATAATAAATTTTAATAAATTGAAATTAATAGATGGCAATCAAATTATACTTGAAAATGAGGTGAAATTAACAATAGGAAAGTCGTATAGAAAAGATGTTTTAGGTAGGATTTAACTTGGTCTCATAAAATTTCGGCTCAAACAATAGGAGAGAGGAACGTAATATTTTAGGGGGGGGGGAGTAATACATAATCTTAAGGGTTTAAATTTCACAATGAATATCAGAACAATCTTAATCATTGTATGCATCCGAGCAACTACAATATAGAATTTTCTTGATATCCAGGTAGTAATTCTTCTAATTTTTGTATGCTATGA
>NZ_PGUB01000168.1:0-5954 GCF_002924285.1 Aquimarina sp. I32.4
AGGGGTAAGTCAAGAGTTTACTCATGTTGCTACACCAGAGGAAAATGCACATGTAGAAGCTTATCATGGAATACTTAAAAAAGAAGTCTTTCAACGATTTGAGTATAGAACATTTGGAGAGATTCAACAAATACTAAAAAGATATGTGGTTTTCTATAACAACGTAAGGCATCATGGACTATTGGGAAGAATAACTCCTATGGAAAAATGGAACAAAGACAAACACTTAATTTTAATGAAAAATAGAGTAGCATAATTAATAATCCAAATTTAAAAGATTACTCTTGTTTTATAGGGGTCAAAACATAGAATTCATTTCTTTAACTGAGATAATTGTTTCGACTGTGAGAAATGGTCTGTTGAATATTTCGGTAAGAATATCAATATATTCTTGATTTAGGTATTTTTTGGGAGTACTAAGATCAGCAAGTACTTTTTTATGGAAAAGATTAATTTGGCCTTCAAAGTTATCATTAATATCATCTTCCTCGATATTTGCTACCCTTTCTAGCATTCTACGAAATATAAAATCTTCAAATTTTTTTAGATAAAATATCTGCTTAATTTGTATCATGCCAAACCAGAACGATAAGATGCTGGTTTTCTATCTCAATATTTTTATAAAAAGTAAATAAGTATTCAGTATTGGTTTGAGTAAAAGGAATAAATTGATGTTTTGACCCTAATGTTCATGAAAACCCTAGTGTATAATTTCATGTTGAGAAAGTAATTGAAAATCAAACTCTCCAGTATGAAGGGGTAGAGAGGGGGGCTTTTATTTTTGGGTATATCTCGGTAAATTAATTACATTGTTCTGTCCATGGTTCATTCCACCCTTTGTTCCAATTTAGCATACCATCACCATAAATTTCTAAAAAGTTCTGGAAAGCGAAAATTATAATGCTTTTCTATAAGTTCTCATCTAATTTTTTCAATTACGTATAACTATTGGTTTTTTATCATTAATCTTTACTTGTATAAAAATAAAGATTAATGATAAAAAATCAATATAGATTGAAGTCGTTTGTAAATGCTTATTATAAGATTTAGAAAGTTTTGTATTTACATTGGTTTAATATGGAAATATAACTTGATATAACTCGTCAAAACTATCAACCATATATTTTGGGTCAGACGATTGTAGTACGGTTTTATTTCTATAACCCCATGTAACCCCAATACTATCAATAGATGCTTGTTTTGCTGTTTGAATATCAATTTCAGTATCCCCTACATATATCAATCGTTTTGTAGAAACTCTCATTGTCTTAGAAATATTCAATATCCCTTTAGGGTCTGGTTTTTTATATCGTTTGGTTTGCCCCAGAATGGTGTCAAATTTTATTAATGGGAAATAATGGCGTATACAAGCACAGGTGAGGTCATGAAGTTTATTGGATAGGATTCCTAATTTAATTCCCTTGAATTGGAGGTTTTGTAATGTTTTGTATGCTCCGTTGTACACAAAAGAATGCTGTTGATAATGCTCTTGATATAAATTTTTGAATTCTTTGATTAAGGATTCAATATTTCCATTAGTCCTAAATTCGGGAGGTAATGCTTGTGTTATAAAATGTTTGGTTCCTAATCCTATAAATTGAGAATATTGTTGTTTGTCATGAGTTGGTAAATGGTATAATTCTAATAAACGGTTCATCAAGATAGTGTATATCTCTAAAGTGTTAAGAAGTGTACCATCAAGGTCAAAAATGACTCCGCGATATTGTTTTTTCATATAATGTATTTAAAAGTAACAACAACTCCCATTACAGTTTAGTTATCAATAAGGAAGTTGTTGTAGAGTAGTATGAGTTAGTTTATAAATTCTGTTATTTGAGTCTTTGTCACTATGACCATTCCTGGTAGAATTAAGTTTTTAAGTAATGTTTTCTGCGCTGAATTCATTTTTTTTCTAATTCTTGATAGGCCCTAGTGTTACCTTTTAATAATGAATAGAGCGCTTTACCATTAGTTTTATGGCTTATAAAGCTTACTTCTTTATTTTTATGAAGCCCTCTTTTGGTAAATCTGCAACAAGAGATTAACTTATTTGTTTCTGAAGGAACAGCATCTGAATTAAGTAAAGGGTCTTTCCAATAAGTAGCTATCGCTTCTTTTTCCTCTTTAGAGATGTTCATAGGGGGAATACTTGCTTTAAAACCAGGAACATTGATAGAATACCCTTCTCTTATATAAATTCCATCATGCAATGAAATTTGATCTTCAGGTTGAGGTTCACATTTATTCAACTCAGAAGGCTTTCTTAAAAACTTTCCTTTTGTGTCTAGATCTTCTTTTTTTAAAGAACCAGAAGTAAGTATAGTAAGCAAATCTTGATTGAGAGACGTATCGACCAGTGCATTAAATTTTTCATCTTTGATACCTAAATCAGAGCTTAACATATTTCTATTATTCCAAAAAACGCTTTGAGGATTATGTTTAGCAATAGCATAATACCATTGGTCTATTGATAAGGCAAAAGAATGAGCTATTTTATGCCATTCTTGATCATAATCATACCAAATATCATTTTTAGCTTCTAAAGTTAATTTTTGATTCTCTATCGTCTCTCTGATTAGCAAAGAAGCAGTAGATGCCATACCGCCAGCAAATGCTACTCCCGATGAAAAAAGAGGGTCAACAAAGTAGGTAGAATCTCCAACCATAATCCATCCCTCATTGAGGTCACAAAATTTATCTTGAATCATAGAATAATTGGATACGATTTTTGTTTCATCAGATATTGGTTTGGCATCTTTGATCAATTCATGTAGCATAGGGATTGTTTTAACAAATTCAAAAAGTTCCTTAGGTTTGTTTAAATTTTTACCTAGTGATCTGACCAGTTTTGGATCTGTAACAATACCTAATGAATGTACTGTTGTATGTTTGTTATTTATGATTTTAGGAATAGGAATATACCATACCCAACCATGTTCAAAAGCAAAACAAGCTATTGGAGATAATTGATCTTTTCTAAATATGTTCCAATTTCCTTCTAAATCTTCTGCTGGTTTTCCTGATGTAATATGAATCCATGCAGTTAGATTTTTATAATTAGAAAGAAAACTTTTTATAGCAGAAAGTATTACATTGTTTTTTCTGCCAGAAGCATCTACAAAAATAGAGCAGTTGATTTTTTCTCCAGACTTGAGTTTAACATATCTATTGCCTGAATTAGGGCGATATGTGGTAATCTTTTTTTCTTCGAATACCGATACTCCTAATTCTTTGGCATGATCTAGAAGGATTTTATCAAATTCTGCTCTATCTGTATGTATTGCCCAACGATATACCTGATCTTCTAAATAGTTTTGCATATCAAAAAAGGTAGTCCTGGGAGAGGTATGATCCCAATCAAAAATTCCTCCGTATTTTTTTATCCAGCATTTACTGGTTACTATTTTTTGCAAAACACCAGCTTCCTCAAGAATAGGAATTATTGGATGAGTAAAGGACTTACCAATCTTATTTCTTGGGAATTTTTCTTGCTCAAAAATAGCGATGTTTAGGTTGCTTTTCTTTTGTAATAGGGCTCCTAATATTGGTCCAGAAGAACCACCACCCATAATTATAATGTCATATTGAGTTTGCATAATATATTTCTAGGGGACAGTTGTTATAAAATATGTACTCTCTCTAAATTGACGTTTTTTATTATCTCAGGGGTATTGTATGATAATGTTATTAAAAGGCTAAATCTTATGACAATGTTGAAAATTTCTTCTGGCAATGGGGTAAATGCCTTTTTTTGAACTTTGAGTTCATGATATGATAAATTCATTGTTGAGTTTTTAGGTTTTAAGATTATGAGTATCATATGAATCCTATTATTAAGGATTGAAAATACCTATGGAAAATAATGGATTATTGATCTCATAAAATGCTCGTTTCTTAATTAAGCAAAATAAATGTTCATATTTTTCGAAAAAGTTTAAGTAGTTAAATAAAAATCTAAAATTATTTTCTTATGTTATACTTATGGAGAAAACGTATGATATGTGCGTTATTTTTGTATTTCATAAAGTTAGTGTGTTGTAAATTATGTGGTTAGGTGTATCGGTAACGGATAAAGTAACAACACTTATATCTATTGCTGATTTCCTGTCTTGAGTAACTATAACTGCAACCTGATCATTACTGACACCTCACTTAGTAGAGCTTCCTCCTCTCTTTCTGGACTCACGTTGTTTCACTTCTATTCCTTTTTCTGATCTAAGAAAAAAAGTCTCGTCACTTTCTGTAATTCCAGTAAAATCATCCTGATCATTTTCATTTAATGCTACAAGTATCTTATGTCGCCCGCCAATCGAAAGCAGTCTTTTTGTTTATACTAAGTGCTCTACTTATCTTATCGAGACTTTTCTTTTCTAACACCAGCTCTAGATAATCAGAAATCACATCTCTACGTCGTAATCGAGCCATCCAAATACCTGTGTATTCTGTGAAACTACGCATACAGGATTTACACTTATAGCGTTGAGAATCCTTGTCTAGACCTGTACGAATGTAGGTTTTCTCAAAACAATGAGGACATGCACCTTGTTTGTTGTTTAGAATCTCCCGTCTGGAAATAATCTGTTGCTCAATTTCTGTATTAAGCTCTAGACGAACTTCTGCTAGTAATTTTTCACGTTCATCACTTTCCAGTAAAAGCAATACTTCTTTTAATTTGCTATGGATCATAACATAATATACAAAAAATAGCTAAGTTAAACTAGAGCCTTAATAATTAAAAAATAACTTTATTCTGTCCTAAGCATTGGGAGTATCATAGTAATGAGTGGTGCTCTTGCTCAAAGTATTGCCTTGATTGATAATTGGGAGAAAATCATATTAGGAGGAGAGACAGCTTATAGAGGAGAAGTGACCTATACTCCGTTTACCAGTATCGCACAAAAGAGAAAACAAAAACGCAAACTAAAAAAGCATAGACTTGTTGTGACCAAAGTGAAAAGAAACGACTTTCAAATAAATGCCTTTACAAATGAAGCCTATAACTATTCAGCAGTTTTAACTAATGATTGGAGCAAGACAAAAAACCAAGTCACTGAGTTTTATAATCAACGAGGAGCTATCGAAAAGGAATTTGATGTTTTGAAGAATGATTTTGGGTGGAATAATCTTCCTTTCTCTAAGTTAGAACAAAATACAGTTTTCTTGTTGTTTTCAGCTATCTGCAGAAATTTATATCATTACATAATAACATTATTTTCGAATAGATTTAAATATCTGAGGTCAAACTTTAGAATCAAAAAATTCATCTTTAGATTTATTACAATTCCTGCCAAATGGGTAAGATCATCCAGACAACAAAAGCTTCGATTATATGGAGACTTACATTTTAAAACTTAATAAAACCAAGATACTCCCAAAATAACTTATCAAAAAAGCAAACCCCAACAAAGTTGGGGCTTACTAATATGCAGTAGTGTATTTTGAGATATGTGAAAAATTGATTCTTCGAAAAATAGATCATCCAAAAGCATAAAAACTCCAAGATTTAACCAGAGTACAATACAAATTATTAGAAATAAACTTAAATTTATTAATACATGCGGATTTAAGGTGCAAATCCGCTAGCGGATTCCTATATTTTTCTCTTTTAATAACTACTTCAAAAAAACGTTTTCCATCTTATTTAAAACAAGTAATCGACCAGTAAACAAGGCATATAACGTTGGCCTACGATACGCCATATGCTTCTTAATTATTACCTGCAGTATTTTTACAAACAAGATAATTGAAATTTTATTATCAGTTTTCTTTGGCTATATTCTACTATATGACTGATTCAGTTGTTGTTTTCCAAATTTGCCATGCATTTTGTCCAGCAAGGGCATAGTAGGCAAAGGATTTGAGACGTTGGTTATTCTCTTTTATGCGTTCCAAGACCATAAACCAGTTCATATAATTCTGTAGATATTTAGTTGCCACTCCATTAAATGGTTTCA
>NZ_PGUB01000169.1:0-5864 GCF_002924285.1 Aquimarina sp. I32.4
TATCCGACAGAACGGCAGCTAATATATAGTGCCTAATACTGATCTAGGGAGGGGGTCAGCTTGCTCTAGCGTATCCAGCTATAAATCAAAACAGTGGAATATCCTTCTTTTATTTCTTTATTAAGCTCTGCTGTTGTTAAATCTTCTATAAAAACAGAGTCATTAATCGTCGGTTTGTTTTCCCGTTTGCAACAAGTTAGTATCAGTAGAAAAATCCACACAACTGATCGAATACTATTTTTTAAATTTTCATTTTATTCATATTAATTTGTATTTCGACATAACTTACTTGTTTTTTTTTTGCAAACGGACTTATAAAACTCTAAATACTTTATTTAATGTGAGGATTAAATTTAAAGTAGAACAATGCATATTACCAGAATAAACCTTATCAAACAGTACACCTCAACCTAACTACTCTCCTTTGTTTCCAACAATAAAACAGCATTCTGCAGCATCTTTGACAAAACAAAAAAATCGCCTAGAAAGTAATTTCTAGGCGACCTATTGTTACTCCTTATTTTTTATTCTTCTTCGTTCCTTCATCCATTCTCATTAGACCTAGAATATCTCTACCTTCTACTGTTGCTCCCTTAGTGGCTGTACCAGTAGCAATATCTATCTGATAAATAGCCACCTCATTTTCTGCAACTATAGTAGGATACGCTTTTCCATCCTCAACAAACAAACCTGTTGCAAAATAACCTGATCTAAACAAAGGAATTCCATCTATAATAGATACTGTTTCTTGAACTAGATCTACAATAGCAAGTTTCTGATTGAATACCGTATTATAAGCAGACCATAATGCGCCAACATCAGTATTAGTTATAATAGTAGCAAGAGCCTTATTACCACCAAGATATGCAAGACCAAATATTTTTCCTTGTGTTTTCTCTTCAATATTAAAGAAGTAATTTGGATCAAACTCCGTCTCTCCACTTTTGATTCTCAATATTCCAGAAGGTTTTGTAGCTGGTTCTGGGTTAAAACCTGCTCCAGTAGCCCCACAAGATAGACTATAGATATCATCATTATCTGTTTTTATAAGTGTTGACATAGATGCATTCACACCAATATTACAAGTTCTATCATCCTCAATTATTTTTAAAGGAGTTTCTCCTATATCAGGGTATGAATAAACAGCCATATAAGCTTTATTTGGTCTTAACGTTTGCCACTTTCCTTCTGCATCATGAACTTGATACGGCACAAACAAGCGGTTACCTCTTATCATCAGGGCTGTAGGCATAGCCACTAATCCTTCTACTTCATCTTTCCATACGTCTGTCTTTATTTTCTTTGTTACACGCACATCCTCTGCATCTACAAAGTATATTTCTCTCTGTAGGAATCCAGCTCCTTGTGGTATCTCCATTGCCAACACCGTTTTCTCATCTTCAGAAACCGTAAATCTCTGAAAAACATCGTCATATAAAAACGGCTTATCACTCACCGCAACTTCACCACCATCGTTTACATAAGAAATACAATTTAGAGTACTACTGGTATATCCAAAGGATAATAACGAAGAGTTCCCTACTGGCACACCAAATCTATATCCACTTGGTGCTTCTATACCTTTTCCTTCTGCAGATAATGTTCCAGACATAAGCCCATCGATACCGTCAACGCTTATAACATAAGTTTGGCTTGGCTTGCTTTGATTCAAAAAAAGCTGCATCACCAAACGAGATTTGTTCTCTGATCCTGGATCAGGATTTGAGCCTACTGGTGCATCATCATCTCCACTACAAGAAGACAATAACATCCCTGCCATTAGAAATATCGACAATAGTGTTTTTACTTTTATTCTATCATTAAATTTGCTGTTTATTTTCATTTTTTCTATTTTTAATTGTAATTAGATCCTTAAAATTCAGATCGTTTATTGTTCACTGATTTCTTACTATTTGTATCTTTTTTATTTCATGTTTCTTTAATTATTTTTTAGTTTTTTTAATTCAACACATTAAAAATTAGTTTTACGAAAAAGCTCCGCCCTGGTTTTTGTATTCTAAAATTATCATAGGCTTCAATGTCAAAAATGTTCATACACGAAAGCGAAACATTGTAAGTATCGTTTTTCATAGAATAGGCCAGTGTTAGGTCATTAACAAACTGTGTTGGGATAACATTCTTGGTATCTACGTCTCCTAAGCCTTTCCAGGAAAGGAAAAAATCCTTTACATATCTACTATCAAAATAAATGGATAATTTGTTCTTTTTCTGGGTATCAAAAGGATGCACCGTTAATCTAGAATTTGCAAATAGGTAGGGAATATTGGGAACTTCATTATTATAATTTTCATTAGGCAGGCCGTTAACCGTCTTTGTTCTTTCTATAATTCTCTGATAGGTCCCATTCAAATCAACAGAAAAATGCGGGTTTATTTTAAAGTTCAAACTAGCTTCAACACCTTGAGATCTTACGTTATTGATGTTATCATATCTACTGTAAGGTCCTCCAACCGCGCCTAGTTGAATAAAATTCTCTGAAAACCTTAAAAAAAGGTTTGCTTCTGCCTTCAGGCGCATATCTCTAAATCTTGTGGTATACAAAGCTCCAAAATTGATATTGTTGCTGTTTTCAGATTCTAGGTCTGGATTGTAAGTAATAAATGCCCCATCCCCCAGAATTTCGTAATCATTAGGTAATCTATACGCTTTTTCAAAAGAAGTCTTTAAAAAAGTGTTTTTAGCAACTTTATAGGAGAGTGTTCCCCCATAACCTGTTTTATTAATTTTTGGCTCAGCCAATGATAATCGACCGTTTTGTTGTTCCTGAATTTCGATCTTTGCATTGTAAACAAATCTTTTTACAAATACCGATGCTCTGAGTTTATCGTTTAGGCTTTTATGATCATATGAAATGCCTCCATAAATTTTGTTCACATAGTTTGGGGTCTGGAATGTATTATTGAATTCATCCACCCTATCTGTACCTTCTCTTTTCAGATAATTTTGAACAAAGCCTAGATTTATAGAGTTCTTCTTGTTGATATGATAAGAAGAAGTTATAGTACTCCTTATGATATCATCTGTAATTATAAAGATTCTTTTTCTATTGTACACCTCTCCTTCGGGCGAGTCACTACTTCTCAAAAAG
This sequence comes from Aquimarina sp. I32.4, assembly GCF_002924285.1. Classification (NCBI taxonomy): domain Bacteria; kingdom Pseudomonadati; phylum Bacteroidota; class Flavobacteriia; order Flavobacteriales; family Flavobacteriaceae; genus Aquimarina; species Aquimarina sp. I32.4. The sequence continues at coordinate 3,110 of NZ_PGUB01000169.1, forward strand.
GCTTCCTCTGCCCAATTGTACCTAACTGATGAAGTGTCTACAATGGTCCTTTTGACTTTACCTTTCAACACATTACCCTTTAAATCGAGTTTTTTCCACTTTTTCTTGTAGTGGAGTGAAAATAGATTTGTTTCTCCTTTGGAATGAAAATCTCCATATACAGTCTCAACATTAGTCTCTGGGTGTTGGTATTCTTTTTTGTTTTTGCTACCTGTGTAAGCGACATATAACATATCTGCATATTTTTTACCTTTAACACCTACTTTTCCGTTGAACATATAAGACCTGTAACTATCGTGAAATCTTCTAGTAGAAATAGTCTCTTGAAAATTCCCCAAATCAAGCTCGTAGACATTTACATCGTCCATTCGGTAATTATTATCTGAATGGTTATAAAATCCAGAAGCAGTGGCAAAAATTCCTTTCTCACTGACATACTGACCGTTGAGCGATGCTCTTTTCGTGCCAAAGGACCCCACAGAAATAGAACCGTTTAAGAATGATTTCTTTAGATCAACCGTGCTTATATTTATAGCTCCTCCCAAGGCATCCGACCCTAATTCTACAGGAACAACCCCTTTGTATACCTCCATTTTTTTTATAAGATTTACAGGGAAATTATTAAGGGTCAAAGAAGAACCAAAGTTTTCCATAGGTATACCATCCAAGAAATATCTTATCTTATTTCCCGAAAGACCGTTAACGTATAGTTCGAAACTTGACCCCATCCCTCCACTTTCTCTAACTAGAATACCTGGAGTCTTTCTTATTACATCAGTAAGACTAAAGGGTTGGGCTTTGTATATATCAGCTTTGACAATATCTACTTTGTAACCAGTTTTTTTTACTTTCCGTTCTTCTGTCTCAACTAAGGATCTTACAACGACTTCATCTAAAGTGCTTAGGTCTTCGATAAGCACAAAGTCTACCGTATTAACATCATTTGACACATCTACAGTTTTTTGCTGGGATTTATGTCCCAAATGTTGCGCCTCTAAATGATACGTTCCTTTGTCAAGATCGTTGAAAGAAAAATACCCTAAAGAATCGGTAATTACCCCTTTATTTCTGTTTACAACAATAGATGCATATTCTACAGCCCCCCCCTTCTGATCACTAACTCTTCCACTTATGGAACCTGATTGAGAAAAACAATCGGTTATGTAAATATTAGACAAAACGAACAAAAATATTGTTATGTACGACTTTCTAAACACACTCATTTTATTTTTAACTTTTTAAACATATCTTATAATATTTTGATGGTATTTCATCTCCTGAAAAGTTATCAAATGCTAATGGATTATTAAGCTTATAAAACCCATTGGATGGTGAACTCATAAGATAAACTGCTTTATTAGATTGCAGCACTATTTCTACTCCATTACAGGTTACCACCTGTTCTTTTTGGGTTTCATTAAACAGACGAATTGAGCCTTCAAAGTTTATACCGTATCTATCAACAGTAACTTTTTGAGATTTGCTATTTATAGTGGAGACATAGAGAGTCGGTTCTTGTTCAGACGAATCAATTTTAGCTATTTCTTCATTTCTTTGTTTCTCAAAAGAGTTTGAAAACAAATCCCCTGTAAAATAAAAGACCAGTGCCAAACATGCGGCTATAGAAATTTTAGTAATCATTCGACAAGTCGAAGAAGAAAAAATTCTCTGAATAGAATTACTTATTGGATACTCTTCATCTATATCTTTATAAATATTTTTAAGCACCTTGTCACGGCTGAAGTGAAATGAAAAAACATACTCTAACTCTTCTTCATTATAATTAGTATCCAACCAATTTTCAATCTGCTCTTTTTCTGAAGAGGTACATTTATTGGCTACATATCTTTTTAGTAATTCCTGCGAAATTCCCATCCTAAAATTAAATCACTTTTCTGTTATTTAATTAGGTAGACGAAAACAAATTGGGTACCACAAAAAAAAGTAAACTTTTTTTTTAAAAAAGCTCGACTACATTCTTTCTAAGCAGTTTTAAAGCTTTGCTGATTTGATATTCCACAGCTCTTTCTGAAAGATTGAGCTTGTCAGCTATCTCTCTATTAGAAAGCGATTTATGGCGGCTTAGAAAAAATATATTTCTTGATATCCTTGGTAGTTTTTTAACCAAGTTAAAAATACTCTCTTTGGTATTTGAATAGATCAAATCATCCTCTGGAGATAGATTGGATTGTTTTTCAAACTTGGTATCAAAAAACAGTACTTTTTCTTTTTCGTGTTTGCGCCAATAATCGATCAATTTATTTTTTGCAGCTCTCAATAGGTAATTTTCAATAGGCCCATTAATCTCAATATCCTTTCTTTTTAACCATAATTTTGAAAATATCTCTTGAAGCAAATCTTCTGAAATCTCTTTATTACCTCTCAAGTTATGTATAAAAAAACTTAAAATTTTAGGACCATGTAGATCATAGAGTACAGTAAACCCTTCCAAAGACTTAAGATCGGGAACCTGTTTTTTCATTTTTTCCATTTGGATCGGTTTCTTTTTTCGCAAAGTGGATAATCCATCACCTAGTATTAAAAACAATATTTGCAAAATTAAAGTCCAAATAGGCTATATCCTAATTTTATTTAGATTAATTAAAAATAAAACTTAATTGTTTACTAAAAATTCTTAAAAACACGAACAACAAACACAATGACTTACAAATCAACACTTATTAATCGTTAGGGTAATTAGTTCTTATAAATCTTTCAGGCGGCGTATTTGGCGTGCTTATGATGGAAATATTTT
>NZ_PGUB01000170.1:0-5848 GCF_002924285.1 Aquimarina sp. I32.4
TCTAGGTAATTCCCTGTTTCCTTTGCCAGATTCAAGAAAGAAAATATCATCACTCTCTACAATACCTTCAAAACCATTAGGAACAGCCCCTTCAAAGGCACTTAATATCTTATGCCGCCAGTCAAATGAAGTTTGGAGACAGATACCTGTCTGTTCAGCACATTTCTTTATCGAATTGCCTAATAGCATATGGTACAAATAAACACTAAGCAAGTTCCCCTTTTTTAAACCAAAAGTAACTTTACCTGTAGTTTCCCTAAAATACTTCTTGCACGATTTACAAAAATAACGTTGCACACCATTAGCCTTGCCATTTGCACGGATATCGATGTCTTGACAATTAGGGCAATGTAGTGACTGGATTTGTTGCACCTCGGAATGAACAGTATACAAGTCAGGCTCTGAAGGATCGACCATAGATAATAGCTCCCTAATTACGGTCTCACGACCCAATTCATCTAGGCTTTTGAAAAATTCTGTGAAAGATTCTGGTACCATTTGCACTTGTTTTAAAACAAAGATAACTAGTTAAGTCGTATTATAGAATATAGCTTAAAGATTTTGCAGTCTCTATATTAATTAGCTACCTTCGATAAATATAATACCTGCGTATACATAGATATATACAAAAGCTATAATTAATTTAGGGTACACTTATCCATAGTTAATAAGTTGTATTCCTAATTTGATTTAGTATTAATTCAATACATATCGATTGCTTATACGAGTTCTGATTTAAATTTACTCACAAGAAAAATGATGGATTTTTGACTTAGATAAAAAAGAAAATTCAAGCATAACAGGCCTACGGTCGTGTTTTATTTTGAAATATTAGACAAAAAGGCACAGTTTTATTGAGTAAATTTAAGTTGGAAATGGTATTACTACCTACTCTATCTTTTAATGAGAGAGGTTACATATAAAAAAACAAAAAATTATGGCAGAAAAATTTAATTCTGATACTAAACTAGCTCCAGAAGAACTCGCAAAACATTTAAGACAACCTGATGGAGAAACAGGAAAACAGATAGGTCTATTGATGAACAAAAGCAATAAACATATTTGTCTCAATTCATACAAAGTACTCACTCCTCAAAAAGAGGATCATATTTTAGAAATAGGAATGGGCAACGGCTTTTTTGTGAAGGACCTACTTAATATGGCCGATAATCTAACCTATACAGGAGTTGATTTTTCTGCAACTATGGTTCAAGAAGCATCTTTATTCAATAAAAAGTTAATTGATAATAAAAGTGCTTTTTTTAAGGAAGCATCAATTGAAAACCTCCCATTTGATGATCATAGTTTTGATAGTATTACAACAACAAATACACTCTATTTTTGGCCACAACCTATAAATAACGCAAAAGAGCTTTTAAGAGTTTTAAAACCAAACGGAAAACTATTGGTTGCCTACAGGTCTAAAAGTTGTATGGATCAATTAGAACTAGCAAAACATGGATTTCAGAAATATGAAAGTCATGATGTTGAAGGTTTATTAAGTAATGCTGGATTCAAAAATATTTCAACACAAATCATCAAAGAACCAGAATTAGAGTTTGATGGTAAAGTTTTTCAAATAGAAGGTATATTTACTACTGGAATCAAATAGTATAAAAAACATACCATTTTTATAGTAACATCTCTCTAAAAAATCTCTTTTTTTGATTCTGTTACTTTTACCTTGATTACCTATAATTATGAATAAACTTATTCCTCAAGAAGATAGAATAGCTAGATTAATAAAATTTGGAGCTCCAAAGTTATTTATCGAAAACATAGGAAAGATACCAGAACTAGAGTTTCGTATAGAAGATGTAGAAGGAGCCTATTATTATCTACCAACTATTTCAAACTACGAGGTTTTAAAAGGTTTTAATGTAATCCCCATCTATGATGAAGGAGAATCTTTTTATGTAGTAATATACAATGCTAAAACAACCAAAATAATTCATTTTGAATTAGAGAATGATGAAATATATCATGATTATAATCAAAACTGGTGCCTACTTTTGATGGATATTATGATTCAATATTATGAAGATGTTATTGATGATGGAATTGAGGTTATTAATTTTATAAATGTTGCAAAAAAAATCGACTTTCATAAAGCAGAGAAATTATTCAACCTTTTGGATATACCTATAGAAGAGTACAATATTAAATACAATGAAAAAGAAAAATGGAGAGTTGAAATAGCTAAAGAATTAGAAATACTATAAAAACTATTTTATGAAAAAAATTGGTTTAATTGGTGGAATGTCTTGGGAATCTTCACTTGTTTATTATCAAATTATAAATGAAAAAATTCGAAAAACATTAGGAGGCTTTCACTCGTCAAAATGTATCATAGAATCTGTTGATTTTGCAGAAATAGAAAAGCTTCAGCATAAAAACAAATGGGATGAATTGAATAACAAAATGGTAGAATCTGCCTTGAATCTAGAAAATGCAAAAGCAGAACTCGTTATTTTATGTACCAATACAATGCATTTATGTAGCGGTGCAATCAAAGAAAATATCAAAATCCCTTTTTTACATATTGCTGAAGCAACTGGCTACAAAATAAAAAAAAGTGCGATTCAAAAAGTGTTACTACTAGGTACCAAATTCACCATGGAAAAAGATTTTTTTAAAGAAATTTTGTTACAAAAATTTGGCATTGAAGTAATTGCTCCTAATCAAGACGAGAGAGAAATCATTCATCAAATAATTTATGATGAGCTCGTGCATGGAGAAATAAAAGATACATCAAAAGAAAAATATAAAACCATTATAGATACCTATGCAGATCAAGGTGCCCAAGGAGTTATTTTAGGCTGTACAGAAATTCCTTTACTAATAAAAAGTACCGATGTAAATATTCCTATTTTTGATACCACTAGAATTCATGCTGAAGCTGCTGTAGAATTTGCTTTAAGTTAAAAATACCATCCCAATGAATTATAATAACAAACGATTCAGGCCAATTGATCTTACAGAAAATGCAGAAGTATCCTCAGATACAGTGTTTGAGTATAAACAAACAGGTAATATTCTTACTTCAGAATATCAAAGCGACCAAATTATCACAGGACACTTAATAGGAATTGTAAGCAAAGATGGTACTATAGAAATGCGCTACCACCAAGTTAATAAAAAAGGAGAATTAATGACTGGAATCTGTTTTTCAAAACCTGAATTGACCTCAACAGGAAAAATAAGGCTTCATGAAAATTGGCAATGGACCTCGGGCGATAAATCAAGCGGAAAATCTATTTTGGAAGAACTGTAACCAGATTTAGGTAAGATATAAGCCTATTTTTATTAAATCTCTGATAGCAATACACTATAAAAAATAATTATTGTCCTTCTGATTAAAAAGAATCAGAAGGACAATAAACATAAATAACTAATCCGCTAAAACAAGCTCTTCTGCTGGTCCAAAAAACTCATAATGTATGTTTTCTTGAGGTACCTCTAAATCATTTACTATTTTTAAAACATTTGACATAAAAGGAGTTGGCCCACAAAAATAAAATTCACTTTCATTAGAAACACGTAAATCTTTTAGTATTTCTGTTGTCAAGAACCCTTTATAATCATAATTTTCTCCTATAAGATCAGTTTGCAAAGGTGAACTATAAACAACTATTGATTCTGAGTTTTCATTGATCAGCGCATTGATTTCATCAGAAAAAGCATGAATTTTACTATTCAAAGCACATTGAATAAAAATAACCTCTTGATTCTTTTTATTATGTACTACTTCACTAAACATACTTATCAGAGGGGTTATCCCTACTCCCCCACCTATAAATACAATAGGGTTTTCTTTTTCTTTCAAAACAAATTCTCCTGATGGCATTCCTATCATTAAAACATCACCAATATTTATAGTTGAATGCAAATAATTAGAAACGATCCCATCTAAATCTCCTTCTTCTTTTTTAACACTAATTCTTAAATAATCTTTATCATTAGCGTTTGACAAACTATAATTTCTAGTATGCTTATGATCTGTATTAGGTATCTCTATTGTCAAAGCAATATATTGACCTGCTATAAATTTAGGAACTGGAGTCCCATCTTTTCTTTTCAAATAAAATGAGGTAATCACATTACTTTCTTCTATTTTATCGACTACAATAAATTCTTTTGTTCCTCTGTAACCTCCAGTAGTATTTTCTCCATTAGAATAAATTTCCTCTTCTCTTTTTACAAAAATAGCAGCTAGATCACCATAAGCTTCCTCCCAGGCATTCATAATTTCTGAAGTCGCAGCATCTCCTAATACCTCTTTTATAGCTGCCAGAAGATTTTCTCCCACAATTGGGTATGCTTCTTTTGGAATAGATAAACTAGCATGTTTCTGAGCAATAGTCTCTACTGCATCTCCTAACATTTCTAATTTATCAATATGAACTGCATATTGAAAAACAGCATTAGCCAATGCTCGTTGTTGTGTGCCTTTCTTTTGATTTATCATATTAAAAACATCTTTTAATTCAGGATATTTTTTAAATAGTAACTTATAAAACACTTTTGTAATTGCTTCTCCATGTTCTTCTAGAACTGGTGCTGTAGATTTTACGATTTCAATTGTTTCTTTACTTGCCATAATATTTTTTTTTTAAATTTTTCTTTTACTATTGAAAATGAATAGATAATCAACAAACCTGTCATTGTAGGGTATACAACATATAAATACCCCAAATCTTGTATTTGTGCATTAGAAATCAATGGAATAACCGCAATTGCTCCTGCAGGAGGATAACTAATATTAACAAGATTCATGATTAAAATGCAAGAGCTTATTGTTATTGTTATTTTAAAAATTAATGCAATATCAATTTGATTCCAGAATACACCTATGATAGCAGCTATGATAGAAGATGAACAAATTTTAACAAATGAATGTTTAATCGTATCATTAGAAAAAGTTAAAACCGCCGAAGCTCCAAAAGCAGCTATAATCAACGTATGATCATCACCACTAATTAAAATCTTATGACACAGATAAATGCTCAAAAAACAAGCTATTGAAATAAAGTAATTAATCAGATTTATATATATCAATTTCATTTTAACAACCTTTGATAAATAGCAAAATTACATGAATACAAAATCTGAAGTTTATGACTCAAATCATGTAATTTTAAAAAAGTAGGATACTTTAATACTCCTATTATTTACTCTCAAAACATGTATTGAGAGTTTCTATTACACCATTAGTCGTAACAAATTTGGTAAGTTGTTTGTTCTATTGTATAAATCAGCACAGTACATGACAAAAATATAATTACTTGATTATTAGTAAAATACGCATGGTTTTATTAGGATAAAGCATTGATTTTCAATATATTAGATGAATAATTCGACCTATTTATCTAATGGAGAAAACCAATGCTGTCACTAAAAATAGTGAATTAACTTCTGTTCTCAATACTCATTTTCAAGGAAAAATAAATCTAGCTCGCATAAAGCTAATAGCACTTTTTATTAGTAGCTTATGTAAAGTACAATCTGTAACCTTTGATAAATTGGCAAATGCTTTTGACACTACAGCTAACACTAGTTCTTCTTTAAGACGTATTCAACGTTTTATCGCTGAGTATACTTTGGAAGCTGATTTGATTGCCAAATTGGTGTTTAACTTATTACCCAAACAAGATAAAGTAAAATTAACTATTGATCGTACCAATTGGAAATTTGGACAAGCCAATATCAATATATTTATGTTAGGTGTTGTTTATCAAGGTGTAGCTTTTCCTCTGCTCTTTACCATGCTAGACAAAAGAGGAAATTCCAATAGTGGGGAACGTATCGCACTAATAGAACGCTTTATCAAATTGTTTGGTAAACAATT
>NZ_PGUB01000171.1:0-5507 GCF_002924285.1 Aquimarina sp. I32.4
TCATAGCATACAAAAACTAGAAGAACTATTGCCTGGATATCAAGAAAACACTAACCTGTAGTTGCTCGGACGTTTACAATTTAAATCCAATGATATGAACATAATAATTGTTTGAAGCAAAGGTAGGTCAGATTATAAAACTAGGAAAGATGTACTTTCTCGGAGCGATACGAAAGAATGGTAGCAGCAAAACCAGTATATAATAATATTAAACAGACACTAAGTGTATAACTCAAAAAAAATAATTTAATTATTTATAGTGGACACTAGTTAGTCTTCTTATAAATTGATAGACTTGTCCAACGTTTACTATCGTTACACGAAGGCTTTTCTACAATTTGAATTTTATTACATTTCCTTTATTATCAAAAAAATGTGGGTAGTGTGCTTTTACGTTATTCCTTATAAATTCCAAAGGTACATCTTCAAAATGGCCATAGTCATCAAGATATTCCATAAAAAGATTACCTTGATTATTGAACTCTTGTAAAAAAGAATTGTTCTCACCGTCAAACTCTAAAGGAGATACATTACAGATTTTACACATAGACTTGTTAAAAGCAGGAGATAGTTTAAGCCATTTATTATTCAAATAAACATTTACCATTCCGTGTGGTGTTAACTCATTAGTTCCAAATTTCTTAGTCAACTTTTCTACTCCAATATGATTTTTCACTTTACCCAAGTGAAGTCTAGCTGGAATTTTTAGAGCTCTCAGGCAAGCAATTAAAATGATTGACTTTTCTATACAATGACCTTTTGCTTTTAAAGTAATTTTACTAGCCTTGAAATTCTCTTTAGATAACCTAAAATTATAGGGGTCGTATCTCCATGAATCACGCACTTTAATGTACAAACGTTTTGTTTTTTCTTTATCTGAAAGCGAATCAGTTTTAAATTCAGTTATGAGATTTTGAATTTCATCACTGTCAAAATCAAAAAAATAAGATGATGCTAAATAATCCATTTAAATATTATTGTTAGTTTCGGTCATTTTGGTATGGTAGTTTATTACTTAGCGGACATTGTTGATAAACGTAGAATTTTTTTAGTTTGGCACAACAAAAGCCCAGTTTTTTCTATACCTCCTTATTACCTGATGGCTTTTTTGTTTTTTATTCAATAAATTTTATTCATTAATTGTATTTGAAACCATATTTTGTAAAAAGCTTTTTAGAAAACTGATTATCAAATCGAAAACTCAATTTAGATTTAAATCTTTTGTTTAAAAAATTTAGCTAAATTACTTTTCTTCACTCCTCAATTGGCGATAAAACATTTTCAGTAGGTATTCCAATTATGCTGAAATAAAATTGCAAGTGGTTGTTTTAAAGATGTTGTTGAAGTTTGGTTTTTTCAGGCTAACTTACAGGCATTAATATTATTTCTTGTTTCGATTTCCGTAATTTTGGTTTAACTTACATATAACAATTGGATATGCTTAAAAAATTTATATATCTTCAATTATCAAATATATGCTAAACATCCTAAAGTTTTGTAATATAATGAGTTTTATGAACTTTTGGATTAATAGCTACAGATATAAATTAGCATTTGATTATTCCAGTTAGTTTTGTGCCACTTTGAGAGATCAAGTAATTAGCTTATCGTGTTAAGAACGCGATATGGCCGACACCAATAAATACTTCGGTAAGTCAACTGCATATTGAGTTAAGAAACAAACAAATTCAGACTTCAGTAAAAAGGGTGTCTGCTTATTAAAGGACAAACAAATGTCTTATTCAGCATTACAATTATACATTATGACCGGCGGAAACGTAGGCTTTTCTTTTTTTATTTAAACGTTAGAGGATCTGGTCTATTTTTTCGTGTCCTAAAATCAACAAAATGTTCTACATTACGAAACTGAAAGTAAATATTATGTTTCATAAGGTAATTTAAATCCTGACCAGCAGATTTCCCAAATGAATGACCAGGCCAGAATGAAGTAGTTTCTACCAAATAATTTTTTAAAAACTGGACTGAATTATAAAGTTTATAAGCATCGCTGCGATTACAGGTACCTACTCCTTCAATAAAAACAGTATCTCCAGAGAATAAATTATTTTCTATTAAATAACAAGTACTTCCTAACGTATGTCCTGGTGTTATTATAGGCATAACCTCTATGTTACCCAAAATTATTTTGTTTAAATGTTTCACTTTTCTAAGATTTAAACAGGTAAAACCATAAGCATCAATTTCTTCTCCTGAAATAAAAACAGGGATTTTTCTGACCAACGCAAATTTTTCAGCTAAATTTGTATGATCAATATGAGAGTGTGTCAATAAAATGGCTTTTAGAGTAATTCTGTTGACTAATAGAAACTCATTAATAAGATCATAATCCCAAGCAGGATCAACCAATATTCCTATATTTTCATTATAAATCAAATAACATTGATTCTTAATAAATGATTTTTTAGTTTTAAATAATTTTATTAACATAATTAAATACAATTACTTAACGCGATTTTTCTTAATGAATTTCTAATGCAATTTAAATCTATTGACGTGTTTTTAGGAAGTACAATTGAACAAACATAATTATTTTCAATAAATGAGATTGATTTATATTGAATAAAATTCTTAAAAATACCTATAAAGAAGAAACCTTGTTGGTGTATTAATTTAATTTCAAAAATTTTAAAATCAACTGTTAACCCTGTCTTTAATATTTTAGATAATGCTTCTTTTATTGACCACATAATTGTAAAACCTTCTCGTTTTGCAAGAGAGAAAGATTTAATAATTCCTTCTTCTTCATCTGATATTATACTTTTAATTATATTAATCTTAGCTTCATCTATTTTTTCAATATCAATCCCCATCGGATGTTCTTCTGGAAAAGCAAGAGCTACTCCGATATTATTACAATGACTTATAGAAACTTGTATATTTTCATTTTGTATATTTTTTACTACAGGAAATTGAAAAACTCCAAATTGTATTGAAAAAGAGACAATTTTTTTATCATCATCTAGCAATTTTAGCACTGCTCGTTTTGCTGCTATCCTGCCAAGTAAATAGCTTTTTCTTCTCCTTTCAAATTTTAAACATTCATAATACGACTTCTCGCTCGGATGTAGTAAATCTATTTCCTTATTAAGCTCGGGAAGTCCCTTATTAATTAAGCAAAACCCAGCCTTAAAATCAGTATTTTCTCTTTTTAATAAAATTTCGCTTATATACATTTCTATTTAAATATTTTCTCTAGTTTTTCTAATTGTTCAATCTCTCTACCAAACGGTGTCATAATCTGAAAAGTTTTCGATTTTGATAATGAATTTAAATTGTTTTTTACAAAAGTTGAATTGGATCCTGAAGGTCCTAAATCAATATATAGACAAGAAGCTTTATTTTCTATATATTCTACTATTTTAGAGTAATTTGTATATTGACTTACCACTTCTCCAAAATAGTTATTCGGAACATCACTATCAAGCTCTTTACTTTTTATACCAGAAATAAAGCCAGGTTTAGGTTTGCACAATCGTATAAAATTCATGTAATAATTAAAATCCCTCAACCCCACTAAAACAAGAGGAGAATGAAAAGGAATACATATTGGAAGACGAAGAAATTGAATGTTAAGCTTAATTAACTCCAACTGAAATGCATCTAAATTTTCAACCGTCCCGGAAAGTGTAAAATGTCCTTCAAAATTATCACCTGCTAGAAAAAGGCCATGAAAAAGATAAATTCGTTCTAGATTAACTTTGTTTTCATTAATTATAGTAAGCATACCTCCATGTACATTATTTCTAACTATGGACTTTGCTTGTTCAACTGATGCTTCAAGTGCGGTTTCATAATCCCAAATTCCACTTACTACACCTGCAGAAAATTCTCCCAAACTAATTCCTGAGACATAATCAGCTTTAATCCCCAACTCCTTTAGTACTTGATACATTGCAATTTCGACTGCAACTATAGCGGGATGGGTAATTAGTACATCATCAAAGCTCTTATGATTAGTAAAATATAATTCGTTTATTAGTGATCTATCTAACTTTTGTTGAATAATTTTATCACCCTTTTCTAAACTAGTTCTAAAAACCTTATTATTTTCAAAAAGTTTCCGTCCCATTCCTATATATTGGCTTCCTTGACCTGAAAAGAGAAATACTATTTTATGTTTTTTTATATTAGTGTCAATCATAGTTCAATTACATATAAAGATTGATTGTATTCCACAGGAGTAAAATCTTCCACCAATATTTTTACAACCTTTCCTGAAAAATTACTCTTTATTTCATTTAGAAGTTTTAATGCTTCTATAGAACAAAGTACATCTCCCTTAGTAATCATATCACCTCTTTTTATATATTTTGATTTATCAATTGATGATTGCAAATGAAAAGTGCCTATGAAAGGGGATTTAACAATGTGGTATTTAGAATCACAATCAAAAACAAAGTCTTTACTTTCAAGTCCAATAGTTCTAATTGATTTTTCTTGAACTTTATCCTTTTGATATACTATAACTGGAGGTATTATATTCGTTACTTTATCTTCAATATTCTTTTTAATCACTATTTTCACTTTTTCATATTCTAATTTAAATTCAAGCATCGCTGAATCGGTTACCGAGGTGATTAGTACTTGTATTTCTTTTAGATTCATAACTCATATATTACAATAAATAGCCCTCGAAGTATAGCCTTTTAGGTATTTAATTGAAGAAACTTAATTATCTCTTCAAGTCTAAAAATTCATATTAAATTTATCGATTGATTTATCTACTTAAGAAGCCTTCTGTTATATGACTAACTTACATTGATAATGGGGCAGTTGTGTTTACTTTCAATTCTTTTTAATCAGATTAGCACCTTACTGAGTAAATTTAATTTAAAGTACTTTTTCTTTCTTTACAATTATGATTATTAGATAATATTGATTTTAAATTATACTGATCTATTATGAATAAAAAATTAAAATAGCAATTTCACATAAAGTAAATTAAACAAGAATAAGTTGTGGTTATTTACTAATTAACAAATGTATAGATTGATTTAAATTAAATATCTTTTGCTTTCTATATAGAAAATTATTTATACCCTATTTAATGAATTTCACATACCATATTTAGAGTTAATTAAGACTTATAATCTATTAATGTTATTGCCAAATATATTTTGCGAAAATCTTCCAAAAACATAACGTAATTCTCTTTATTTTTTAGATAATATAACCAGTAAAGCTGTTACTTTTATAACTTAATTAGCAACTTATACCAAAACATTACTTTTTCAAAATGAAATGTAGAAATGCAAGCAGACGGAGCATTAAAATTTGAATGCAAATCTCTTTAATAAAAATGGCTATATTCTACTATATGACTGATTCAGTTGTTGTTTTCCAAATTTGCCATGCATTTTGTCCAGCAAGGGCATAGTAGGCAAAGGATTTGAGCCGTTGGTTATTCTCTTTTATGCGTTCCAAGACCATAAACCAGTTCATATAATTCTGTAGATATTTAGTTGCCACTCCATTAAAAGATTATA
>NZ_PGUB01000172.1:0-5502 GCF_002924285.1 Aquimarina sp. I32.4
CAGGAGTAGAACACGTATTATAAGTGTTTATAAGGTTCGATTCCTTATTGATTAACAAAGAGCTAGTGGCGAAGAAGATCGCTTCATTAGTTATTAAAAAGTTCATAGACATATTGATTGACAGCGCGTATTATACTATTTATAGTATATACGAAGAATAAAAACTAGAAACATCAAAGAGATACGATTATAAATTCCGTTGTATTGTTTTAGAATAATATTTAAAGACAAACGATGAAGAGTTTGATCCTGGCTCAGGATGAACGCTAGCGGCAGGCTTAACACATGCAAGTCGAGGGGTAACAGAGGTAGCTTGCTACTTGCTGACGACCGGCGCACGGGTGCGTAACGCGTATAGAATCTACCTTATAGTAAAGGATAGCCCAGAGAAATTTGGATTAATACTTTATAGTATCAAAAAACAGCATTGTTTTATGATTAAAGATTTATCGCTATAAGATGACTATGCGTTCTATTAGCTAGTTGGTATGGTAACGGCATACCAAGGCTACGATAGATAGGGGTCCTGAGAGGGAGATCCCCCACACTGGTACTGAGACACGGACCAGACTCCTACGGGAGGCAGCAGTGAGGAATATTGGACAATGGAGGCAACTCTGATCCAGCCATGCCGCGTGTAGGAAGACTGCCCTATGGGTTGTAAACTACTTTTATAGAGGAAGAAACAGTATTACGTGTAATACTCTGACGGTACTCTACGAATAAGGATCGGCTAACTCCGTGCCAGCAGCCGCGGTAATACGGAGGATCCAAGCGTTATCCGGAATCATTGGGTTTAAAGGGTCCGTAGGCGGGTTTGTAAGTCAGTGGTGAAAGTTTTCGGCTCAACCGGAAAATTGCCATTGATACTGCAAGTCTTGAATTATTGTGAAGTGGTTAGAATATGTAGTGTAGCGGTGAAATGCATAGATATTACATAGAATACCGATTGCGAAGGCAGATCACTAACAATATATTGACGCTAAGGGACGAAAGCGTGGGTAGCGAACAGGATTAGATACCCTGGTAGTCCACGCCGTAAACGATGGTTACTAGCTGTTCGGATTTCGATCTGAGTGGCTAAGCGAAAGTGATAAGTAACCCACCTGGGGAGTACGTTCGCAAGAATGAAACTCAAAGGAATTGACGGGGGCCCGCACAAGCGGTGGAGCATGTGGTTTAATTCGATGATACGCGAGGAACCTTACCAGGGCTTAAATGTAGATTGACAGGTTTAGAGATAGACTTTCCTTCGGGCAATTTACAAGGTGCTGCATGGTTGTCGTCAGCTCGTGCCGTGAGGTGTCAGGTTAAGTCCTATAACGAGCGCAACCCCTGTTGTTAGTTGCCAGCGAGTGATGTCGGGAACTCTAGCAAGACTGCCGGTGCAAACCGCGAGGAAGGTGGGGATGACGTCAAATCATCACGGCCCTTACGTCCTGGGCCACACACGTGCTACAATGGTAGGTACAGAGAGCAGCCACTGGGCGACCAGGAGCGAATCTATAAAGCCTATCACAGTTCGGATCGGAGTCTGCAACTCGACTCCGTGAAGCTGGAATCGCTAGTAATCGGATATCAGCCATGATCCGGTGAATACGTTCCCGGGCCTTGTACACACCGCCCGTCAAGCCATGGAAGCTGGGAGTACCTGAAGTCCGTCACCGCAAGGAGCGGCCTAGGGTAAAACTGGTAACTGGGGCTAAGTCGTAACAAGGTAGCCGTACCGGAAGGTGCGGCTGGAACACCTCCTTTCTAGAGACTTCCTTTTATAAGGGAATCAGAGATGATACGATGGAATGTATCTGTTGGTTGTTTTTAGTTTTTAGCTGTTAATTAATTATTTAAGAGAAATTAGATGCTAGATTTTTGGATTCTAGATTTTTGGTCTAGATTCTATTTTCTATAAGTCTGTTCTCTTAAAAAAGACAGTCTCATAGCTCAGCTGGTTAGAGCGCTACACTGATAATGTAGAGGTCGGCAGTTCGAGTCTGCCTGAGACTACAAGATAATACGTTCATATTATTATATTGAAAGGAAATTTTAGAAGTTGAGAATTCATTACTTCATTATTCGAGATTCTGAATTGGACATTTAGGATTTCACAAATGGGGGATTAGCTCAGCTGGCTAGAGCGCCTGCCTTGCACGCAGGAGGTCATCGGTTCGACTCCGATATTCTCCACAATTCTTTAGATATAGAGATTGATAGATTATAAAACACAGGATTCATATTATGAAAAACGTTTTATTTTCATTGGCTTTATGTTGTTATACAAGAAAAACGTTCATTGACATATTGATTTAAAAATACGAGCACATATATTTATATATGTGATAAAAAAAGAGTGATAATATCGATGATATTATCAAAAAACTAAAAGAGCAAGTTAAAGCAAGAGCATAAGCTAATTAAGGGCGTATGGGGAATGCCTAGGCTCTCAGAGGCGATGAAGGACGTGACAAGCTGCGAAAAGCTACGGGGACAGGCACATACTGATTGATCCGTAGATATCCGAATGGGGCAACCCGGCATATTGAAGATATGTCACCTAGCAATAGGAGCGAACCCGGAGAACTGAAACATCTAAGTACCCGGAGGAGAAGAAAACAAAAGTGATTCCGTAAGTAGTGGCGAGCGAACGCGGATTAGCCCAAACCATAATTGTTACGGCAGTTGTGGGGTTGTAGGACTACGATATGAGCGATGTAATGAATTAGAATTGGATGGAAATCCAAGCCAAAGACGGTGATAGCCCGGTATAAGTAAAGACCATCAATCTAGTAGTATCCTGAGTAGTGCGGGGCACGTGAAACCCTGTGTGAATTTGGCGGGACCATCCGTTAAGGCTAAATACTCCTGAGAGACCGATAGTGAACCAGTACCGTGAGGGAAAGGTGAAAAGAACCCTGAATAAGGGAGTGAAAAAGATCCTGAAACCATACGCTTACAAGCGGTCGGAGCGCATTTATGTGTGACGGCGTGCCTTTTGCATAATGAGCCTACGAGTTACTTTTACTAGCGAGGTTAAGTTGTTCAGCAACGGATCCGTAGCGAAAGCGAGTCTGAATAGGGCGTTATAGTTAGTAGTAGTAGACGCGAAACCGTGTGATCTACCCTTGGGCAGGTTGAAGCTTTGTTAACCCAAAGTGGAGGACCGAACCCGTTGACGTTGAAAAGTCTTGGGATGACCTGAGGGTAGGGGTGAAAGGCCAATCAAACTCGGAAATAGCTCGTACTCCCCGAAATGCATTTAGGTGCAGCGTTGGTATAGTTTTATAGAGGTAGAGCTACTGATTGGATGCGGGGGCTTCACCGCCTACCAATTCCTGACAAACTCCGAATGCTATAAAATGTTTACCAGCAGTGAGGGCATGGGTGCTAAGGTCCATGTCCGAGAGGGAAAGAACCCAGACCATCAGCTAAGGTCCCAAAATATATGTTAAGTTGAAAAAACGCGGTTGAACTGCTTAGACAGCTAGGATGTTGGCTTGGAAGCAGCCATTCATTTAAAGAGTGCGTAACAGCTCACTAGTCGAGCGGTTCGGCATGGATAATAATCGGGCATAAACATATTACCGAAGCTATGGACAGATTTATTCTGTGGTAGGGGAGCATTGTAGTGGCGTTGAAGGTGTACTGCGAGGTATGCTGGAGTAGCTACAAAAGAAAATGTAGGCATAAGTAACGATAAGGAGGGCGAGAAACCCTCCCACCGAAAGACTAAGGTTTCCTCAGCTATGCTAATCAGCTGAGGGTTAGTCGGGACCTAACGCGAACCCGAAGGGGGTAGTGGATGGACAACAGGTTAATATTCCTGTACCTGCTCACACTAAAAGTGACGGAGGCGAGTAGTTAGTGCGCACTGACGGAAATGTGCGTTGAAGGGAACAGTAATGTCCCGATAGTACACAGAGGCTACGGCCAATGTGATAATCTAGCGAATCGACTTCCAAGAAAAACAAGTGAAGCAGCCCGTACCGTAAACCGACACAGGTAGTTGGGATGAGAATTCTAAGGTGCTCGAGAGATTCATGGCTAAGGAACTAGGCAAAATCGACCCGTAACTTCGGGAGAAGGGTCGCCCATCTTCGGATGGGCCGCAGTTAAAAGGTCCAGGCGACTGTTTATCAAAAACACAGGGCTATGCTAAATAGAAATATGATGTATATGGCCTGACACCTGCCCGGTGCCGGAAGGTTAAGAGGAGATGTTATCTTCGGAGAAGCATTGAATTGAAGCCCCGGTAAACGGCGGCCGTAACTATAACGGTCCTAAGGTAGCGAAATTCCTTGTCGGGTAAGTTCCGACCTGCACGAATGGTGCAACGATCTGGACACTGTCTCAGCCATGAGCTCGGTGAAATTGTAGTATCGGTGAAGATGCCGGTTACCCGCTGTGGGACGAAAAGACCCCGTGAACCTTTACTATAGCTTAGTATTGACTTTGGATAAGTAATGTGTAGGATAGGTGGGAGACTTTGATCTAGCGTCGCCAGGCGTTAGTGAGTCATTGTTGAAATACCACCCTTTGCTTATTCGAAGCCTAACTCCTTTTTAGGAGGACAGTGCTTGGTGGGTAGTTTGACTGGGGTGGTCGCCTCCAAAAGAGTAACGGAGGCTTCTAAAGGTTTGCTCAGTACGGTTGGTAATCGTGCGCAGAGTGCAATGGCATAAGCAAGCTTGACTGAGAGGCCTACAAGCCGATCAGGTACGAAAGTAGAGCATAGTGATCCGGTGGTTCCGCATGGAAGGGCCATCGCTCAAAGGATAAAAGGTACTCCGGGGATAACAGGCTGATCTCCCCCAAGAGCTCATATCGACGGGGGGGTTTGGCACCTCGATGTCGGCTCGTCACATCCTGGGGCTGGAGAAGGTCCCAAGGGTTGGGCTGTTCGCCCATTAAAGTGGCACGCGAGCTGGGTTCAGAACGTCGTGAGACAGTTCGGTCTCTATCTACAGTGGGCGTTAGAAATTTGAGTGGATCTGACTTTAGTACGAGAGGACCGAGTTGGACTAACCGCTGGTGTATCTGTTGTTCCGCCAGGAGCATTGCAGAGTAGCTACGTTGGGAAGGGATAAGCGCTGAAAGCATATAAGCGCGAAACCCACCACAAGATGAGATTTCTTTAAAGGGTCGTGGGAGACTACCACGTTGATAGGCTATAGGTGTAAAGGCAGTAATGTCATAGCCAAGTAGTACTAATAACCCATAGGCTTATGCTAACCCTGATGGTGAGTAATCATCATCAGGGTGCAGAATTGCTTAACAGATCAATTAGTTTATCTTATATCTCGTATATTAAATCAATATGTTAACTTATTAATTCTCGTGAATACGAGAATCTCCTAGCTAAGGCATAAGAATCAGTTAATTAGATTTTTGTCTACGCAGGAAAAAGCTTAAGGTGGTTATAGCATCAGGGCTCACCTCTTACCATTCCGAACAGAGAAGTTAAGCCTGATAGCGCCAATGGTACTACAATCGTGGGAGAGTAGGTCG
>NZ_PGUB01000173.1:0-5492 GCF_002924285.1 Aquimarina sp. I32.4
TTCAGGCGCATAAGAGAGGATTGATTGGTTCTATAGTTTTTATAGGTAAAGGATATCTTATGATCATTAATTGCTTTAATCCTATGGTTACTGATAGCAATTTTATGAGAATACCTTGCTAAATACTCTATGACACTTTTCACACCTGAGAAAGGAGTTTTAGCATAAACTACCCATGGCTTATTAAATAAAGTATCTACTATCCCTTGTAAGTTTAGAAGATCAATTTCTTCTTTGTATTTCAATTGTTTTAACTGCTTCAAAAAGATAGCTCTAAAGACTTTACTCATTGCTTTTACAGGAAAAAGGTATTTTCCCTTTCCGCAGTTCTGTTTCCATTGATTTTGTTTATTTATCCCTCCAGATGGTACTAGGCAATGAAGATGAGGATGTAAGCTTAGATTCTGCCCCCAAGTGTGTAAAACACTAATCATACCTGTTTTTGCTCCAAGATATTTAGAATCATTAGCAAAGGTTTGAATCGTTTTCCAAGAAGCACTAAAAAGGGTGTTATATAGTTGTTTTGGATAAGTTAAACATAATTGGTTTAGCTCACTAGGTAAAGTGAATACCACATGAAAATAGGTAACAGGCAAGACTTGTTCTATACGTGCTTGAATCCATTTTTCCCGCTGTTGGATTTGACACTTAGGACAATGTCTGTTTCTGCAACTGTTGTAAGCTATTTTTTGATAATCACACTTGGTACACCTCTGTAGATGTCCTCCTAGCACAGCTGTTCTGCAATTAACAATGGCTCGTAGTACTTTTATTTTTTGATAAGATAGTTTTCTTTTTTCTAAAAATTCTTTACCATATTTTCTTAGTACTTCTGCCAATTCATGCTTAGGTCTCAATGGCAACGATAGAGTATATCCAGCGGGCTTTGTAGCTCTTTGAATGTAGCTTGTGTAACTCGCAGATAGATTAATGTACTTTGTAGACTACTATGTCCCAACAGACTTTTTAATTGCAATAGATTTCCTCCCTGCTCTAAAAAATGGACAGCAAAACTATGGCGTAAACTATGTATGGTAATGTGTTTATTTATTTTTGCTGTATTGAGAGTCTTACCAAGTATCTTTTTAACAGAAGAAGCCGAATAAGGTTTGTTTTTTTCGTACCCACTAATCAAATATTTTCCAAGAGGGTAATGTGAGAGATAAGCCTTTAATCCCTTTGCCATTAATTTGGATAATATTGCATATCGGGTTACTCCATGTTTGCTATTGATAATATGGATTCGATGGGCATTGAAATCAATATCTTCTACTCTTAGTTTAAGTAATTCACTTATTCGAAGCCCCGAAGAATATAGCAAAGACAAAATTACACGGTGTTTTAGATTGGGACAATGTTTAGGGGCTAGTAAACTCTTAATTTCATTCTGATTAAGAACCACAGGGATTTTAACCTTAGCCCGATTGCCTTTTAACTCAATACAACGCTGAGGAGTCTTCATTACTTTGAATAAAAACCTATACCCATATACTAACATCTTAATAGAAGAATGACTTACTTTACGAAGCCGCAAATGATACATATATTCAGTAATTTGTTGATCACTGAGTAGATGAAAACTTTGACCATAATACAAACTGATCTGACATAAAGCACTTAAATAGTTGTTACAGGTAGATTCTGAATATCCAGAGGCGATATAAACCTTTCTATATCTTTGATACGCCTTTATAAAGTTCGGTACTGTTCTTTTTGCTATCTCTGAGCAAGACTCAACTCTTTTTTTTGATACATAAATTTTAGATTTTGATTATTTCTTTTAAGTTACGAAATCGAGTAGAAAAAAGTTACCGAAGGTTTAGTTCAACGGTGGCAATATGCGGAGGCCGGGATTTCGAAGCTCCAACTTATCAATCCGGTACAATTTTGAATAAAAGTACAAAACTTTAAATTACCCACAACCCCCGGATTACGTATATTGCGTGTTGTATGCTGGGCTTTGTTCATTATCTATTAGTTCTCATTTTACCACAATCCAAAATCCGTTCAATCGAAGCACTGCTGTTTCTGAAAAAATTAGTTTTAGGGTCGGCAAAAACGTGATGGCAAACAGTCAAGCTCTTTTGCAATTTTTGGATGCGGGTCAGCTTGTGCGAATTGCAAATGTGCTTGACTGTGTGTGATGATTTAATAGTGTTGATTAACAGCTATTTGTTTATTGACATCAAAACCTAAAGTCATTTGACCTATCTGTCTAACTTTACCTTTATCCAAATCGCTTAAATATTCCATTATGCACCGACCAACATATTCAGCTAATTTTACAGGAACTGCATTTCCTATCATTTGCTCTAAGTTTGTTTTAGTTCCTTCAAATTTGAAGGATTTAGGAAATGTTTGAATATAACTTCGTTCAATAGTTGTTAGTGGTCTCACATTATTCTCAATATCTACAGGATCTCCTGAGTGGGTTTGATAACCTTTAGGAATTGGTCTATTTACACCTCTTACAGTTGGACTAGGTTCATGTATGCTAAACACACCACGTCTCATATAACTTCTGGGATGTCTATAGTAATGTTCAACGCCTAATGAATCCCCTAAGTAATCATGGATAGTCATTCGTTTATTTGATAAATTTTTAGAGAAATACGCATTTAAGAAATCGTCTTTAGAGTTTAAGCGTCCAATCATAAAGAACCTTTTTCTCGCTTGTGGTACACCACAGTAACTTGCATCTAAAACATCTATTGAAATGCCATATCCAGCTTTTTTTAGAATATCAATAGCATCTTTCAATATTCTACTTTTTTTAATTCTTTCTACATTTTCCATCATAAACCATTCTGGTTTTATTGAGGAAACAATATTTGCATATTTTATAGTTAAGTCAGCTTTACCTCTGGTTTCATCTCGTTTGCCTGCACTAGAAAAATCCTGACATGGCGGCCCTCCGATAATCATATTTGGTTCAAGAGAAGAAATAAATTTTATGCTTTCTTTAGAACCTAAGTCAATATCTGATATGGGGTGATTAAAATTATCCTTATAAACATCTATAGCAGGTTTCCAATTATCAAATGCATGCTTAATATTAAACCCAGCATCTTGAAAACCCAACGATAATCCTCCACAACCTGAAAACAAGTCTACAACATCTAGCTTCATAATTCTTATCTTTTAAATAGTTCAGGTGAATTATATATTATGGCATCAAATCTCCTCTCAGGACTTAATAAACTTTGTCCACCACCAAGAATGATATTCTTAATTTCATCTTTTGTAATGCGAGGTTTTGTTAACTCATTACATTTCATATATGGGTGAGTAACTTTACCACTTACAGCAAAAGCTTTGTCATTTTTAGTATTATATGACAATTCATCTATTACCTTTTCGTGGTCAATTTGACTATTTTTAGAGAAATCATATAGCATTTTAAACAACCATATAATTGTTCTTACTTGTCTGGTTATTTTGTTTGCCCCTTCTTTTAACTCTCCTCTTGCTACATCAAGAAATAATTGAGTAAATGCGAAATTCGACCAAATGAATACATCTAAACAGTTATCGGCAAGTTTAGGTGATTTCCCAAGCGTTTTCCAAACGGGTTGCATTAGAATAGGCTCTTCTTTATCAAGTATTGATAAAATAATGCTATCTATAACTTTAATCATTGAAGGTAAGTAGTCCCATACTTCTGTTCCCTCTGACCAATCTTTTATTTTAGTAAAGTCTTTACTAAAATGTTTTGAAAGGCTTTTAATATCATTTCTAAAATTATATGCTATACTGCAAGCTAGATAAACAATCGTATCTGGTCTTATGACAATTTCTGTTCCATACTCAGAATCAATTAAATCACAGGTTGTATTATCAGGTAGAGCTGTTAGTTTTATTTCTATTGGCTTTAGAGCTTGACTTGGTTTTTTGTTTTGAGTAACCAAATCTACCCTTGGTAAATGACCTACAACTAATTGCTCATAGGGAGTATAGAGACTTTCAAATGAGAAAAACAATTCTTTTGAATCAGGTTTCAATCCATATAAATTCGTTGTCGAAATCTTTTTGTGTACAACTTTTAAATCTTTATCTAATGTTAAATAAATATTCTCAAATCCTTTACTGTCTAGATATGCAGATAGCGATGCTGGGAAAGAAGAATTAAACTGGTTCTTACCCCATGTATTTTCCTTAGTAAAATCCCTGTTGGAATTATTTACTCCATATAAACCTGGTTTATCTTTACTCATAACTATTACTTAAAATATTTGCCATTTCTTTTTAGACTAGCTAAGTATTTAACTTTACTTTCAGCAACTTTTAAAACATCATTTGCAGATTCTTCCTGCAAAATATCATAAGCGATATTCTCACTTAGGTATTCAATCAACATTTTCTTTTCATCAAGCTCCAAAGCTTTTGCAATATTAACAATTTGCTCACGGCGAGCTTTTCGCTCGCCTCTTTCAATTTTACTGAGAATTGCAGAATCAACTTCAACCATTGCTGCAAGCTGTCGAAGTAGCATTCCTTTTTCTTCTCTTTTTTTTCGTATTATATCTCCAATACTATCCATTTGAAATATAGTTCTTGACATTATTTGTCAAATTTATGAAAATTTATTTAGTCCTAAAATACAGTCTTTAGTTTTTATTCACATACTTTTCAACATGCACAAATAAGCGAAGGGGTAAATAGCTCTTTTGCAAATTTTGGTCATGGGTGGACTTGTGCGATTTGCAAATGTGCTATTGTGGGTAGGCTTCCCAAACTGTCCCGAAGGGCAGAAGCGGGGTGGGCAAAACTAATTTTTTCATGCATTGAACTTCAATCAATGCACCAATCCAGTCTATAAATTATTTTGAATTTTCAGTCAAATTATCAATGTAACGCTGTCTTTTTAGCCTTGCATACAACATTATAGGATTAAATCATGTAAGCCATAGGCATAATTTGATTTAATCCGCTGTTGTACTATGCGGTTTCGTTTATGCTTACATACTTCTATGGGGATTGAATCCTGTTATTGTTTACCCAAAGTTAGTTTTTTTGAATAGAAGAGTGTTAATTTTTGTTTTTTTATTCTGTTTTAGATACGTACTAAAAGTAGTTTGGTATACTTTAGAATGTTTATTGTCTGATTTTAAGATTTTCATCTGTTTTTGGACATAGGTTTCTTTCCCGATAAACAAGAATGTTTTTGGTAGTTGTATCAAAAGAGTATGTAGTATTGTTATTTCCATTTATTTTTTAGCTCTAGATATGGGTCATCTCGAATAGGAAGTATTATTTTTCTATTTTTAATATGTCCTTTTTTGCATTTGCAACATACTATTGTTTTTTTTATCGACCAGTGTGGATATACCACAGATTTCACTTTTATAGGATGTTTTTTTGATAGCTGTTTTTTAATATCGACTAACATTGTTTTATTTCTGGAAGCGCATATTCCAAAATGTCTTATCCTTACAAATCCTTTAGGTAGTATATGCTGTGTAAACCTACGGATAAACTCATGTGCTTTCAGG
>NZ_PGUB01000174.1:0-5485 GCF_002924285.1 Aquimarina sp. I32.4
AGGGGTAAGTCAAGAGTTTACTCATGTTGCTACACCAGAGGAAAATGCACATGTAGAAGCTTATCATGGAATACTTAAAAAAGAAGTCTTTCAACGATTTGAGTATAGAACATTTGGAGAGATTCAACAAATACTAAAAAGATATGTGGTTTTCTATAACAACGTAAGGCATCATGGACTATTGGGAAGAATAACTCCTATGGAAAAATGGAACAAAGACAAACACTTAATTTTAATGAAAAATAGAGTAGCATAATTAATAATCCAAATTTAAAAGATTACTCTTGTTTTATAGGGGTCAAAACAGTGATGATGATGAAAATCAAAATGTTAATCCAAAAAGTGTGACGGATTGTGAATTAACAATCGAACCAACTACTTCAGTCTCGATATGCGTAGAGGGAACTGATTTTGCTTTACCAAATGAAACTATAACATTTGCATCTACATTTTATTCTAGAAATGATATTGCTTCTAATTCTCAATTTTCATGGACAATAGAATCTGGCGGTATGAAAATTTTAAATATAGAAAACACATTCGATGGCCTAATTGCGAAGTCAATTGCTACAATTCAATTCAATTCTGACTATACAGGGAATGGGGTTATACGTGTTAATGCTGAAAATGACACAGGAAAAGGTTCTAATAAACATAGTGTTGAATTAGAATCAAATAAATAGCATAGATAATACGAGTAATCGTTGTATGAACAACTTATTTTAAGCCTCTTTATAGAGGCTTTCTTTATATAGGTTCTTATGCTACTGGAGTTAATTGTTTTACGGTAAGCACCAAGCACTAAATCCCAAAGTTTTCTCACCAATAACTAATATCAAAATATACAATAGGTAGAGATACGTATTTAGGTATAATGTTTTATTAACCTTTATGGTTGGTTTCTATAATAGGTATGATAAAAAAAATAGTGGTATTTTTATTCAGAATATAGGTATAGTTACTATCGTGACTATAGTTGATTGTTGCCATTCATTGCGAAGCCTACTCAAAAATAAAAAATTGAATTTTAATCGAGTATAAAACTGAATAAATTGCATTAAACTCTCATTCAGATTCAGAATGAAAGCCATAACTAAATCTTAATCTCGTTTAAAAAAAAGCACTTTAACATGGAAAAAAAATGTGTAATTCTAATATTTCTTATTTTCAGTACTCATTATAATGTATGGACTCAAAATCAATTAAAAAGCAAAGCTTATTACACTGTTACTGCCCCAAGTGGCCTTACAGTTAGGAGTAAACCTTCAATTGATGGTGAAAAATTAGGGAAATTCCCTCCAGGAGAACATCTAGAACTTATAAAAAATACAGAGAAAGTTTTATCTATTGTAGATAATGGTTTATCTGTAAATGGAAATTGGTTCAAAGTAAAGAGAATGAACCATAGTTGGGACAAAAAACCTGCATTAACAGGTTATGTGTTTAGCGGATATTTGCTGAAAAATGAAAGTAGACCTAGTAATCCTTCTGATGCTATCACAATTGAAAAATCAACATTAAATTTTAAAAATTTTAACCTTACCTTTTATTTTTATGAAATTGATAATCGTTATGAAGGTCATAATGTTTTAAAAAAAGATACGATGTATGTTTATGAAGATGTATTTAATGATTTAAGCGATAAATTAATTCATATTAAACCTAAAGTAAAAATAGATAATGTTGAATTATTTTACACCTTTAAAGAAAAGGTTTGGGAATATAACGGTGATGAATCTAATTCAAAAGAGCCTTATAAATGGGAAGGGAATAGTCCATTTAAAAAACTATCACTGGCAAAGAAAATGATTCTATTTCCAAAAATAGAATATGAAAAAGTAGAAACTTCCAGACAGGTGAATTTAAAATTTAGAGATACTTTAGTGCACTACCCAGGAGAAATGGGAGGAACAACAGCCACTATGAGCTATAATGGAAGACCATGTGTGCATTTTATATCTGATGTTATTTTAAAAATAGTTTTGCATCATAGTAACGGCACTACAGAAATTAAATATATTAACATCAACTTGTCTTATGGGTGCTAGTAATTTAAGATTTCTTACAATGTCATTTGTTTAGAGCTAGCTAGTCACGTAAAAAAATAAAAACTATAGAATTAATGAAGTCATACCATATAATTTTCAATTCAGAGTATCTTGATAAAATGCAGATTGACAAGGAACACCCAACTTGCAGTATAAAAAATCAAAATGACACAGAATATCTATTTGGGGGCAGTTTAAATGACGAATCTGACAAAAATTTAAATCATTTAATCACATTATCTCCTATTCCTAGCGAAATTGAAATCTATAACGTATCAAAACTTACTCTTGCAATTGACTTTGAATTGTTTTTCAATAGTTTGTTATGTGATAAGTATTTATATTATCAACACGACGTTGAAGGGTACCCAACTTTATTTACAAAGGATATTACTGTATCAAATGAATATGACAAAAAACCAATAATTGAAACTAAAGTTAAGCTAGGAGAAACTCCCCTTGAATGGTCAAATCAAGAATGGGAAGATGGAAATAATAACAAAATTGGTGGAGTCCCAACTTGGGTGCAAGAACCTGAATATTTGAATTGTCCTTGCTGTAAAGAAAAAATGATGTTCTTAATGCATTTAAATAGTGACTTACCAGTAAATGAACCAGTGCAATTACATGATGAGCTAATTTACAAAGACACAATTATGTTTGGAAATGGAGGGATTTGCTATGTTTATTGGTGTGATAAAGATAGAATTAGTGGGTATTTATGGCAATCAACATAAAAAATACGGGCTATCAGATTTGGTGATTACCCAAAAATATAGAATTTAAAACCAATTTTGCCAAATCATTGATTTGACTTTTAATGATGAGTAAATCAAAAACAAAATAAAAAGTTTGACTATAAGCTTACCACTTCTTTATTCAACCATTGAGCAGAGTAGTTGATTTACTACAGAAATTAAAATAATCAAATAAACACTGAATACAGTGTAATGTGATAGAATAGCTGTCTTTAACTTTATCCAGTCTATAATTCTAAAGCATAAATAAAGTGAATACTATTATTAGAATAAAAATTCAAGCGAATTAAAAAAGTCAACTAGACTACGAAAAAAGAATTGAAAAAACTTTAAATCACTTCATTACCCCGATTTATATACCTAATATTATCTACCATAAAATACCAGTCAAAATGAATACTAAAACCTTTTTAATAATAGTAATTTGCCTTTCTATAATCCAGTCATGCAAAACAACCAAAACCAGTGTAAAAAGTGATGCCACAGATATAGAGGCTGTATATGTGTGCCAAAATGGGAAAGAAAAAAGAATCATAGGAGAAGACTCTAAAATATCAATTGAGGCAAACAAATTTTCAGTAAGATTTAATAATAAACCTTACAATGCTCAAAATGAAGAGCGATACTCAGCTCAGGTAACAGCGTTTTTAAATAAAGAGGAGTTATTAAAAATCAAATCAGGTATGCCAAAATCAGAAACCAACTGTTTTACACCAGGAACAGGCATGGCACCAAACCAAAGTGGTAGATATGAATACTTGATATTTGGCAATGATAGACACCACTACTTAGTCTATAAAAATTCAGAAAGTAAGCGACTTAAACTGCTCAACAAATCAAACCATTTTATGACCCTAGAATTTGAAATAGATGGGGTATACTATAACGGTAAAGAAGAAAAAATGGCAACAACAGATCTCGGTGAATTTTATTTAGCAATTTTGATTGATAGAAATTTGAATGGTATAATTGACAAAGGAGAACTAAAAAAAATAACGATACGTATAAAATAAAAAACATAACATTATATTATAGTTAATACAGGCTTGTGAATTAACAAAAAAATAATCACTTACGTCTTATTCTGTTTACTATATATTATCAGAAAATTTCTTAAATACAATTCTGTATTCAGGCCTCTAATCTTTGAGAAAAACCATATATTCAATTCTCAAAGAATTGGTCTATATTTTTAGAGAGTCTAAAGTTGTAGCCAATTAAAGAATATACAAATGAAAAAGACTTCTATACAAAATCCCGTTGGTACAAATTTATTCCTTGTACTATTAATTTTACTAATTTGTATTTCTTGCAATGATAAGAACGTTGAGGATTTAAATCCAATGGAAGGAGTATGGGAACTAAGCCACTTCTATCACCTTGAGAATGGCGATACCTTAATTACAGATACAGCCAAAGTGCAACACAAAATCTACCTAAATGGCTATGTAATTTGGAATACTGATCCAGCCCCAGATTCTTCAGAGTGGCATGGATATGGCACGTATACCTATAAAAATGATACCGTTATAGAAATCCTAACCTCAATGTCAAAATCAATGAAGAGTGATAATAACAAATATGTCATTCCTATAGAACATAATAATAACTCCTACAAACAAGTAAATACCTACAGAAACAACGATACCATTTATCAGAATATTGAGATTTATAAAAAAATAGATTAAATCTAAAATAATAGTATTTTTATTCTAAATAAATAAGGAGTATAGTTATTATAGTAACTATATTTTATATAGCCAACAAGCAGAAAAACTCTTGATTTGGAAAAATGGCATATATTTTGTACATTTAAATGTACGTTTTTATGTACAATTTAAAAACAATCACTATGAGAGCAATTACAATTTCAACTTTAAGAAAAAGCATTAAGAAACATTTTGACTATGTTTCAAAATCCTCTGAGGTTATCGTAGTTCCACGAAGTAAAGGGAAAGACGCTGTTGTTATAATGTCCATAAAGGAGTATAATTCGTTAAAAGAAACTGGGCACTTATTATCTACAAAAGCTAATAGAACCAGATTAATGGAATCAATCGAGCAACTTGAGAAAGGTCAAATTGTCTCTTTTAATGAAGACGAAATTGAATTAGCTCATTAATGAACATTGAATTTACTACTCACGGTTGGGAAGAATTTACTTATTGGTTAGAAAATGATGTAGATACTGCATTAAAAGTAAAAGAGTTAATAAAAGCAATGGCTCTAGTTTATAATTGCGTTGATATTAGTTTTTGATATTGTGCTTCGATATTTCTGTAATTCTTTATAGCGTTAACATCTAGGACAGTTTTTTGTACAAATAGCAGCGCCTTATCCTTATTGTTTTTGAGTTGCTCTTTGAGTTTAAACCAATTTAGGTACTGCTGCAGGTATTTAGTGGCTACACCCCAAAAAGCATTATCAATCCATTTTTTTATTCTATTGTGGGTAGAATTGACATGTTGTATATGGTATATTTTGTCTTTTACCCGTTGTTTTATAATTCCTTTGAGTGGATGATGTTCTATGTTTTGGTCTTTAGCAAAGCCTTTATAGCTCACATGAGCATCACTGCAAAGAATCGTCTGGCTTGTATTAATGCGATCTCCAATAGCCTTTTGTATATCACTTTTCTTGATACGCCCCATAGTTGCAACTGTCAAATCCAAACCTGAT
>NZ_PGUB01000175.1:0-5377 GCF_002924285.1 Aquimarina sp. I32.4
CTCACCTCTTACCATTCCGAACAGAGAAGTTAAGCCTGATAGCGCCAATGGTACTACAATCGTGGGAGAGTAGGTCGCCGCCTTCCTTGAAACCCTTCATAAAAATATGAAGGGTTTTTTTTATGCCCTAATTTTATTAATTTATCTTCAAAAAATGAGAAATATATCTTTATTAATGCTCCTTGTGTTTTGTTCAAATTTTCTTTTTTCACAAAAAAATGTGGTTGGTAAGCCTAAAGCTTTATCTGATGTATTTGCATATGATTTAGTTTTCGATTATTCTGGAATTGAAATTCCTAAATTTGAAACTGAAGAAGTATTTTTAGAAAAGAAAATAGAAAAACTGGAAGAGACAAAGACTGGATCAGGAGAAGAGTTTAAAAAATCATGGTTCCTAAATAGAAAGGAACGATTTGAACCCAGATTTATAGAGTCTTTTAATAAACGTTTTGACAATAAAGAGATAGTAGTTGGAGAGAATAGTGCAAAATACACTATCAAAGTTCATACTATCTGGATGTATCCAGGATACGGTGTTTTTGCAACTACTCATTATCGTGCAGCGTTAACAGCAGATATTTATATTTATAAGAAATCAGAGCCTGAGAATATTATTTTAAAAATGACGTATAAAAGAATGCCTGGAGGTAGTCCTCTAGGAGTAGACTTTTATTCTGGATATAGAATTACTGAATGCTATGCGAAATTGGCAAAAGAGTTAGCTAGATATATGAAAAAGAAAGTACTGTAGTTTTATTGCGATATGTTTTATAGAATCTATGCTTCGATAAAATCTTTATATTCAATAAAAAAAGATTCAAGTTTGCGCATATTGTCATTTAGAAATTGCATTACTTCTTTCCAAGTGTTTTTATTATGAATGCTTACATCTTCTAGCTCTATATAAAGGCGAGAAATGATCTTACCATTTTCTAATTGATATTGGTCATCAAATATGATATCTTGAATGTATTGTGAAGTAATTATATTTTTTAAACTGATAAACTTATCATAATAATACTCTTGAATAAGTGCATCATAGGGTTCTATATCTATAGAAACTTGTGCTTTTTTTGTAGTAAATGTAAATTTAAGCGTAACATCTTTAATTTTGGTATTGTATAAAAGCCATTTATGTGGAAATTGTTTTCCAAAACTTGTCCAAAACTCTTGACGTATTTCTTTTGATTCTGATTTACTAAACATATTATTATATTAAATAAGCTGCTCCTGTAGCAATAAGAATAATAAGCAATTTGGTAATATTAAATTTATGGCCTTCACTACTTTCAAACAAAATAGTAGTTGATACGTGAAGAAATATACCTATTACTAATGCTGTAATTTCTTTGTAATAATTTTGTGCAATAGCAAAATTCTCGGCAATAAATGTACCTAGAGGCGTCATTAAAGCGAAAAAAACTAAGGCTATTATAATGATATATCTCTTAAGTTTAGTATTAAGTAAAAAAGTCGTTAAAATCATAGCAACAGGAATCTTGTGTATAATGACACCCATTAAAATCCCGTCAGTATGATGTATGGGGAATCCTTCTAGTAATGCATGAAGCCCTAAACTGATAAATAATAATTTAGGAATTCTGTGGGTTTCTTTATCAAGATGTATATGACCATGTTCGGCGCCTTTAGAAAAGTATTCTAGTATTTTTTGAAGCAAAATCCCAATCATTATCCAAACTCCAGTTCGTTTAGCATGGGTATTGTTTTCAAATACTTCAGGAAGTAGATCAAAAATAGTTATTGCAAGAAGGAATGCACCACTAAAGGCTAAAAGCAATTTTAGATTCTTTTGATTGAATGATCTAAATGCAAATACTAATATGGCTCCTATAAATACGGCTCCTATGGATGGTAAGTAGTTGTACACTATTATTTAAAAATTAATATAAGTCTTGGTGATGTATTTTTATTGAATTTATTTAGCTGGTAATCACCAAAGATATCTAATAACTGTACATTGGCTTTATCAAAATAGTTTTCAAAATCAGTAAGTTTAATACTTTTGACGCGTTCTGTAAAGAAAAAATCTTCATTATTATCTCTAAATCTGATTTCTTTAAATATATATCCGTCTTGATGATATCTTTTTATATTAAAAGTAATGTTATTTACTTCTTTTGTTTCTGTAGGGACCAGATTTTCTATAATATATTCTACGTTCATAAAATCAATAACACCAAAGCCTTTTTCATTCAGGTTAGATTTAATAGCTTTTATAGTGTTTAAGTTATCTTCTTCCTTATCAAAATACCCAAAACTGGTAAATAGATTAAAAACAGCAGAAAACTTTTCAAGATATGGTAGGCACATATCATGAACTCTGAATTTTAAAGTTTCATTTTCAAACTGTGAAGCATAGGTAATGCTATTTTTAGAGAGATCAACCCCTGTTACATCGTATCCTAATTTGTTTAGATAGACACTATGCCTTCCTTTTCCACAGGCTAAATCTAATATTTTTTCACCAGAATGAAGGCTTAAATAATTAGTGATATTATCCATGAAAACCTTTGCTTCATTGTGATTTCTATCTTTATATAAAGTATGATAATAAGGTGTGTCAAACCAAGAGGCATACCACATTGTTGAATCTTTTAGCATAGAGCGCAAAATTAATGTATTTTTACGGTTTAATTTAATAAGTCGATCAAAGTTTTATACGCTTACAAGAAACTTTGATAGACTTTATATCGAAAATAAGAATAGTGAGTAATTCATTTAAAATGGTAGCCAAAACCTTTTATGGTTTTGAAGAGATTCTTGCGAGTGAGCTAAGAAAATTGGGAGCTCAACAAGTTGAAATAGGAAACCGTATGGTGAGCTTTTATGGCGATACTGGGTTTATGTATAAAGCAAATCTATGTTTGAGAACTGCTTTGAAAATTTTAAAACCTATCGCTTCCAAAAGAATTAGAAATGAAAAAGATTTGTATGATTTTATTCAGGGTATCAATTGGTCATCTTATCTAGGTCATGAAGATACTTTTGCGATATATGCTACAGTAAATTCAACTATTTTTAATCATTCTCGTTTTATTTCATTAAAGACAAAGGATGCAATTGTAGATAAGTTTAGAAAAGAAGAAGGAAAAAGGCCTAATGTAGATACAGAATATCCTGACTTAACTATTAATATTCATATTCAACAGGATTTATGTACTGTTTCATTAGATAGTTCTGGTGGTTCATTACACCATAGAGGATATCGTACTATCACTAATATAGCTCCAATAAATGAAGTTTTGGCGGCTGGTTTATTATTGCTTTCTGGTTGGGATGGGCAAAGTGATTTTTTAGACCCTATGTGTGGTAGTGGTACGCTTGCAATTGAGGCTGCTATGATAGCATGCAATATTCCTGCAAATCTTAATAGGAAAGAATTTGCATTTGAAAAATGGTTGGATTGGGATATGGACTTGTTTGAGAAGATAGAAGAAGCATGCCTTAATAAAGTAAGAGATTTTAAGTACTCTATCGTTGGAATGGATAAAGCTCCTTCTGCGGTGAGAAAAGCTCATACTAATGTGGAAAATGCAAACCTTTCTGATTATGTAAGCATAAAAGAAGATAATTTCTTTGACACAAAAAAGGAAACAGAAAATCATTTACATATGGTTTTTAACCCTCCTTATGGAGAACGATTGCAACTTAATGTTGAAGAGTTTTATGCACAGATAGGGGACACGTTAAAACAAAGTTATCCTGGTACTAATGCATGGTTTATTACTTCTAATCTAGAAGGGTTGAAGCATGTTGGATTAAGACCTTCAAGAAAAATAAAAGTATTTAATGGTAAGCTAGAGTCCAAATTAGTTAAATATGAAATGTATGCTGGAAGTAAGAGGACTAAGTTTCAAAAATAACAGATTTTTTTTCCAATAATTTCAAAGATCCAGTTTTTATTTTTTTATACTGTTATGCTTAAATCTAGGTTTTTGTTTACTGATTACTATACTTTTTTCTTTTAATAGAGAATTCAAAAAAAGGTTTTTCCCTTACTCAAATCTGTATCAGTAAACTAAGAATATAGTGCAAGCCTATCGGCATGCCATATGCTTAGTTTTTTCCACAGTTTTTTATTTTTTCATCCAATTTATTAAATCTTTTTCGTTTACTATCGACCAAGAATGTGGATGCCTATCTCCATTTGCTCGATAACCTCGATTTTTTGTATTTATTAATTCAATGTTTTTATTTCCGAACTCGGCTTTTAATTTGTCTGATAACTTTTGAATATAAAAAGCGTTTAAATCTTCATATTCATTTTTTGCATATTCTTTCCACCATTTTAAGTCAGGTTCTGTATAAAACCTAATTTTTAATTTTTCCAATCCTTTAAGATTGTCGATATTTTCCGTTTTAAATGTATAAGGCGAATTCTGTTCGTAAGATTTAATGCTATCAAGCGGATTTCCAAATTCTTTGTCAAACATATTTTTAATCCAAGTCGATTCTTGGATTGATGATTCTGAAAAATTAAGTTTTAAGTTCTTTTCGGCAGTTCTATAAAGTCCAAGAAGGTCAATAGGTGAATCCACTATAAAAACACCTTTTGGTTGAATTTGACTTTTATTCTTTTTAAGATAGTCACAGATTAATAAACTTACGTTTCCGCCACTCGAAAATCCGCCAACAAATATATTTTCTTTAGATAAATTTTGTTCTCGGATTATCTCTGTTAATTGTTCCGCTAATTCTTGTTTTTCTTTTTGGTTTAAATATAAACGTTGGTTTAAACTCATTGCTAAAACTGAAAAGTTGTTTTTTATACTTATCTCAGCAATTTTAAATTCAGATAAGGTGTTTTTGGCATCGCAAGGAAAGCAAGGAAATAAAATTAATAGTCCTTTTTGATTTTCAGTTTTGATAAGTTCATATTCAGAAGTCTTTATAATTTCAAATTTAGGTTTTTCAGTCCGATTATCTTTTTCGGATTCCCCTTTACAAGAAGTTATAATTAAAAGTAAAATTATGATGTATTTCGTCATTTTTTAAATTGTGGGTAATAACAATGTGAAAATAGTATCCTAAGTTATAAAAAAAAACAAAGTGTTTTGACCCCTATAAAACAAGAGTAATCTTTTAAATTTGGATTATTAATTATGCTACTCTATTTTTCATTAAAATTAAGTGTTTGTCTTTGTTCCATTTTTCCATAGGAGTTATTCTTCCCAATAGTCCATGATGCCTTACGTTGTTATAGAAAACCACATATCTTTTTAGTATTTGTTGAATCTCTCCAAATGTTCTATACTCAAATCGTTGAAAGACTTCTTTTTTAAGTATTCCATGATAAGCTTCTACATGTGCATTTTCCTCTGGTGTAGCAACATGAGTAAACTCTTGACTTACCCCT
>NZ_PGUB01000176.1:0-5317 GCF_002924285.1 Aquimarina sp. I32.4
TTAAAATTAAACAAAAAAAATTAGGCGGGTTTTAAAACCCGCCTAATTCTTATTTACACAGTTTATTGGACACTACCAGATTTATCGAGCACTGTACAACACAAAAAAAGCTCTGCTATATAAATAACAGAGCTTTTTGTGATAATAAAATATTTTAAATATAATTATGCATTATTACGATGTCTTTCTCTTGCCAACAATGTATTTTTAAGTAACATTGCTATTGTCATTGGCCCTACTCCTCCAGGAACAGGGGTAATAAAAGATGATTTTTTACTTACGTTTTCAAAATCTACGTCTCCAACAATTCGATATCCTCTTGTTTTTGATTCATCTGGAACCCTAGTAATACCCACATCAATAACTACGGCATCATCTTTAACCATTTCTGCTTTTAAGAAATTAGGGACTCCTAATGCAGAGATCACGATATCTGCCTGAGAAATAATCTGAGTAATATTTTTTGTATGACTATGCGTCAATGTTACTGTTGAATTACCTGGCCATCCTTTTCTTCCCATTAGAATACTCATAGGCCTTCCTACAATATGGCTTCGCCCTATAACAACAGTATGCTTTCCTTTGGTATCAACACTATATCGTTCTAATAATTCTAGAATACCAAATGGAGTTGCTGGAATAAAAGTAGACATATCCAATGCCATTTTACCAAAGTTCATAGGATGAAAACCATCTACATCTTTATCTGGATCTACTGCTAGTAATACTTTTTGCGTATCAATTTGTGGCGGCAATGGTAGTTGTACTATAAAACCATCAATATCATCGTTTTCATTCAATTCTTTGATCTTTGCCAACAATTCTACTTCACTAGTAGTACTCGGCATTTTGACCAAAGTAGACTCAAAACCTATTCGCTCACAAGCTCTCACCTTACTACCAACATAGGTTAAACTAGCCCCATCATTACCTACTAATACAGCAGCTAGATGTGGTACTTTTTCACCACGCTCTTTCATTTTCTCTACCTCAACAGCTATTTCATTTTTGATATCGTTACTTACCTTTTTTCCGTCTAATATTTCCATTCCCCCTAGAGTTACCTTTAGTTTTTATGATTACTAATTATATTTATTTCATTTTGCCCATCATCTGCATCATTCGCTTTCCCCCACTACCCTGCATCATTTTCATCATTTTGCTCATCTGATCAAACTGCTTGAGCAACTGATTTACTTGCTGAATCGATGTCCCTGATCCTTTACCAATACGTTTTTTTCTACTTGAATTGATAACTTGAGGTTTTGACCTTTCTTCTGGAGTCATAGAATGAATAATAGCTTCAATATGCTTAAAAGCATCATCATCTATATCCATATTTTTCATCATCTTACCTGCACCAGGAATCATACCTATCAGGTCTTTCATGTTACCCATTTTTTTGATCTGCTGAATCTGCTTCAAGAAATCATCAAAGCCAAACTGATTTTTAGCAATTTTCTTCTGTAACTTCCTAGCTTCTTCTTCATCAAATTGCTCCTGTGCCCTTTCTACAAGAGAAACCACATCCCCCATACCTAGGATACGATCTGCCATACGAGAAGGATAAAACACATCGATCGCTTCCATTTTCTCCCCAGTACCTATAAACTTAATCGGCTTATTGACTACAGACTTTATTGATATTGCTGCTCCACCTCGAGTATCTCCATCAAGCTTAGTAAGGATCACACCATCAAAATTCAATACATCATTAAAAGTTTTTGCTGTATTTACCGCATCTTGCCCAGTCATAGAGTCAACAACAAATAGTGTTTCGTTGGGCGTAATAGCTTTGTGAATATTCGCAATCTCTGTCATCATAACTTCATCAACTGCCAAACGTCCTGCTGTATCAATAATAACTACATTAAATCCGTTGGCCTTTGCATGAGCAACTCCAGCTTTAGCAATAGCAACAGGATCATTATTCCCTCTATCACTAAATACCTCCACATTAATTTGCTCACCAACTACATGTAACTGATCAATTGCGGCTGGTCTATAGACATCACATGCAACAAGAAGTGGTTTTTTAGTTTTTTTGGTCGCAAGAAAATTAGCTAGTTTACCAGAAAACGTAGTTTTACCAGACCCTTGTAGTCCAGACATTAATACCACCGATGGATTTCCTGACAGGTCAACTCCTGCAACATCTCCTCCCATTAATTCTGTCAATTCATCCTTAACGAGTTTTACCATTAACTGCCCCGGCTTTAAGCTTTTTAGAACATTTTGCCCTAATGCCTTTTCTTTTACCGTTGCCGTAAATTCTTTAGCAATTTTATAATTTACATCAGCATCAACTAATGCCCTTCTCACTTCCTTAAGGGTTTCAGCAACATTTACTTCTGTTATCTGCCCATGCCCTTTTAAAATATGTAAGGCCTTATCTAACTTATCACTTAAATTATCAAACATATATTTTCTCGTATTTTCAAAACACTATCTTTATCAATAGATCGTGCAAATTTAAGAATTTGAAGTGTATAAATAAAGGATGCAATTATAGAATTATAGAAGTAATCCTATGATTTGTTCTTGATTATGATTTAGAGAATCCATCATATCTTAAAAATAACCTTAATAAATATCTTTAGAAAAAAATTACAAAGCTGTTACCTTAACAAAAAGCAATCTCAATTTATAGCTGTGAACTATTGAAAATGCTTGATGCCACTATAACTTACAACCTCATCTCCTCCTACAACTTTTACAGCATTTTTAATAATTTCAAAACCTTTTTTCTTAAAAAATGGCTGTGTCATTAAATTCACTTTTGCTGTCAGGGTAACAATATTTAAGTCTTTTGCTATTTCTTCGATGGTTTTATACAATTCGGCAGCAATACCTCTACCGTGATAATTCATGTGTACAAAAATATATTCTATATTTCCTTTTTTATCCATTGAGAATGACCCAACAATTTCACCATTTAACTTAGCATTATAAACAAAGTCTTTTTCAAACTTATCTTGCCAATATGCTTTATTTATTGCCAGTCGTGAGTATATTTTAATTTCAGGTTTGGTAAATATCATTGCACCATAGGTAATTACTGTTTGATAAAACAAATGCTGCATCAATGGTAAATCTTGATTTGTTGCTCTTGATATTTCACAATTCATATTACTAAAATAAAAAAAACAACTCCCATATCACATTTTATCCATTTAATTTTTAAGCCATACTTAGACCAAAGGGAAAAAAAATCGGTATTCTTCCATTAATTGAAGGAAAAATACCGATTTTAAAGAATTTCTTACTTTTAAAACTACATTCGTTCAGGAACATTAATTCCTAAAAGTGTAAATGCAGATTTAATTGTACGACTTACTAAATCTGAAAGCTGCACTCTAAATATTTTTTCATCATCTGAGTCTGCACCAAATATAGGTACGTTTTGAAAGAAAGAATTATAACTTTTTACCAAATCATATGTATAATTCGCAATTACTGCAGGACTAAGTTCATTTGCTGCATTTTGTATTATTTCTGGGTAAGATTCTAACAACTTGATAACATCCTTTTCTTTCTGATTCAACACGATCGCAGAAATATCTTTACTACAATCAAAATCTGCCTTACGCAAAATCGCTTGAATTCTCGCATAAGTATATTGTATAAATGGTCCCGTATTACCTTGAAAATCTACAGATTCCTCAGGATTAAAGAGAATACGCTTTTTGGGATCTACTTTTAAAATATAATATTTTAATGCTCCTAGCCCTATAATACGATATACCTCTTTTTTTTCTTCATCAGTATACCCTTCTAGTTTACCAAGGTCTTTAGAAATATCACCTGCTGTCTTTGTCATCTCTATGATTAGATCATCTGCATCAACTACAGTTCCTTCTCTACTCTTCATCTTACCAGTAGGCAAATCAACCATACCATAACTAAGATGATGTAAATATTGCGCCCAATCATATCCTAGTTTTTTCAAAATCAAAAACAACACTTTAAAATGGTAATCTTGCTCATTACCTACAGTATAAATCATCCCCCCTATATCAGGATTATCCTTTACTCGTTGAATCGCTGTTCCTATATCCTGAGTCATATATACTGCCGTGCCATCACTACGCAACACTAATTTCTCATCAAGTCCTTCATCTGTAAGGTCACACCACACAGATCCGTCTTCTTTTTTAAAGAAAACACCTTTAGTCAACCCTTCTTCAATATTATTTTTACCTAGCAAGTATGTATCACTCTCATAATAATAGCTATCAAAATCTACTCCCAGAGCTTTATAAGTTTGATCAAAGCCATCATACACCCATCCATTCATCATTTGCCATAATTGTACTACATCTTTATCTCCTGCCTCCCATTTTCTAAGCATTTCTTGGGCTTCTATAATAACTGGTGCTTCTTTTTTTGCTTCCTCCTCTGTTTTTCCTTCCCCTATTAGTTGAGCAATTTGCTCTTTATACACCTGATCAAATTTCACATAATAGTTACCTGCTAATTTATCTCCTTTTAAACCAGTAGATTCTGGTGTTTCTTCATTACCATATTTTTGCCATGCCAACATAGACTTACAAATATGTATCCCTCTGTCATTTATAATCTGAGTTTTATACACTCTTTTTCCGCTCGCTTTTATAATTTCTGCAACAGCATATCCCAATAGGTTATTTCTAATATGACCTAAATGCAAAGGTTTGTTTGTATTTGGTGAAGAATACTCTACCATCGTTGCTTTATCATTCTCAGAGGGCGTGACAAATCCATACTTTTTATCATTCTTAGCTTTTGCAAAAAAACTAAAGTAATATGAGTCAGAAATTACAAGATTCAGAAAACCTTTTACCACATTATAATTATCAATTTCGTTTACATGTTCTACCAAATATTGACCGACTGCCTCTCCTATCTGAACAGGGTTTCCTTTTACTACTCGTAACATTGGAAATACCACTATTGTAATATCCCCTTCAAACTCTTTTCGGGTAGCTTGTAATTCCACAGACTCTAATTGAGCACTATACAATTGCTGTATTGCTTCTTTTACTTTTCCCGAAATGACTTCTTGTACACTCATCTTCTTAAAAATTTAAGCTGCAAAGATAATAGAATTTACACTGTAGCACTATGTGTTTTCTAATCATTCATTATGTTCAAAAAAAACACATCATAATTTTATAAGGTAGCTAAGGTTATTTATTCCCACACTGAATCTATTTTTATAAATAAACTACGAAAAACAAATTTATATCAAGTAACAGTTAATTATTAATCGTTAGGGTAATTAGTTCTTATAAATCTTTCAGGCGGCGTATTTGGCGTGCTTATGATGGAAATATTT
>NZ_PGUB01000177.1:0-5312 GCF_002924285.1 Aquimarina sp. I32.4
CACCCCTAGAAATAGAGAATTTGTTTAATATCAAAATAGCAGCTTAACTTATTGTCCAACTTTTTGTTGCAATTCCAAAAAAGTATGTTTAAGCAGTTAATCGATACTTTTTAAGGTTATGTCTTATCACAATTAATTCTATTGCTACACTTGCTTTATCAATATCTCTTGGCATAAATCGTGTTAAAATTAAATAAAAAAATACCGAAGATTTAAACCCTCGGTATTTTTTGTTTATATAGATAGTGTAGTGCTATCTTCAATCGTATTATATATTCGGGTAGTTATAGAAAACTAGCTACCCGAATATAATTTTTAATGATTACTTTTTAAGAATTCTTTCTGTATACACTTTATCATCTATAAATATTTTAAATATATATAGACCTTCTTTAAGGTTAGATAAATCTTGTGTTATAGATTTTTGAGTTCTTTGGTATTTATGAGACCTTAATAGTTTCCCAGTAAAATCGTATAACTTTATTTTTACTGATGAAGCATTTTCAGCCTTTATTGTAAGGTTAATAATATCTTGTGTTGCTGTAGGGAATAGAGAGTATAATGCTGCGGGACTACAATCTCCTGTTTTTGTCCAAGCTTGTTGCCAAGATGAACCAGTACCTGGCGCAAATGCCCAAGCTGCTGTAGAAGAACACCAACCAGGAATATTACATGTATATTTTCCTCCTGCATTTTGTACTTCCTCATTTTGGTTATAAGAAGTTCCTGCTACATATTGTGAGATGTCTACACAGTTTCCTCCTCCAGTACTAGGAGGTGTAGTTACAGTTGTGGTATTACTAAAACCAGATTGATTGCCAGCAGCATCCTTAGCTTTTACTCTATAAGAATATGAGATGTTTGCTGTTAATCCAGTAGCTTGATATGTAGTGCTAGTTGCAGTTGCAATAACAGTATTTCCTTGGTAAACATCATACCCTGTTACAGCTACATTATCAGTAGCAGCACTCCAAGAAAGATCGGCTGTAGTTTGTGTAGCATTTGATGTGCTTAAACTTGTAGGAACAGAAGGTGCTTGTGTATCAGAAGCTCCACCACTGCAATCTCCTGTTTTTGTCCAAGCTTGTTGCCAGTAAGAACCAGTACCTGGAGCATATGCCCATGCTGCTGCTGAAGAGCACCACCCTGGAGTCTTACATGAGTATTTTGCTCCTTCATTTTGTACTTCTTCGTTTTGACTATAGGAAGTTCCTGCTGCATATTGTGGTATTCCAGCACAGTTCCCTCCTCCAATATCAGGAAGTGTAGTTGCAGTTGCAGTGTTACTAAAACCAGATTGATTACCAGCGGCATCCTTAGCTTTTATTCTATAAGAATATGAGGTGTTTGCTGTTAAACCAGTAGCTTGATATGTAGTGCCAGTTGCAGTAGCAATCACAGTATTTCCTTGGTATATATCATATCCAGTCACAGCTACATTATCAGTAGCAGCGTTCCAGGAAAGGTTGATTGTAGTTTGCGTAGCATTTGATGTGGCTAAACTGGCTGGGATAGAAGGGGGCTGTGTATCAGAACCTCCTCCTAGTGTAGTTACAGTTACGGTATTACTAAAACCAGACTGGTTATTTGCAGCGTCTTTAGCTTTTACTCTAAAAGGATACGAGGTATTTGCTGTTAATCCAGTTACTTGGTATGAAGTGCCAGTTACAGTAGCAATAACAGTATCTCCTTGGTATACATCATATCCAGTTACAGCCACATTATCAGTAGCAGCACTCCAAGAAAGATTGGCTGTAGTTTGTGTAGCATTTGATGCACCTAAACCAGTAGGAGTAGAAGGCGCCTGTGTATCAGAACCTCCTCCATCAA
The DNA here is from genome assembly GCF_002924285.1 of Aquimarina sp. I32.4. Lineage (NCBI taxonomy): Bacteria > Pseudomonadati > Bacteroidota > Flavobacteriia > Flavobacteriales > Flavobacteriaceae > Aquimarina > Aquimarina sp. I32.4. The sequence continues at coordinate 1,831 of NZ_PGUB01000177.1, forward strand.
AATGGATGTCACTAGCTGAATAAAATGCCTCACCACTATCAGATCGTTGCCAGATGCTATAAATAACATGTTTACCTGTTCTGGCAGGTAGCGTTACAGGGATATTAACAATTCTTTCGGGTCCGCTTGGAGGTGTTCGTACTAGAAGAACAAGACTGTCCCATGTTAATGGCTGATCAGGAGACCAGCTTTCTTTGGTAATATATACTTCATAATAAGCAGTTGCATGAGGAGCATGATTTGTCCAGGTAACTGTAAGTGGCCCAGGAGAAACAAGTGTAGATACCCAATCAGGTCTAATTTGATCCATGCCTCCATATTTTTCAGGTCTACCGCCACTGGCTAAGTTTCCATCCATAATATATTGCCTGTGATTACCATTAGCATTTGCTTGGTTAATTTCATTCCAATCATATAATGCTTGAGTACCATGAGAGGCTACCGCGTCAATACAAGGAGGAGAATCTGGGCTTTCTGGGCCTTCTTGAAAACAATTCCAAACACGACTTGGTGGGTATGTTACTGTGCCATGGGGGAAAACAGAGAGAATTACTGCTAGAAATAAGGTCGTACAAATCAACTGTTGCCAGGAACAGCTACTTGTATTAAAAATTACTGAGTTTGTTGTTTTTTTAAACATGGTTTAATGGTATTTAAAAGTTATGTATTAATGGGTTAACTCATTAATAGACAAAATATTATAAAGAATGCTGTTTGGATTTATATCTTGAAAGCAAATAAAATAAGAGTTGCAGTGAATATTTCTAAGGAGTAAAACCCTCTGAAATTCCCCGATCAGTTTACAATACATAAAGGCTGTATAAATGGTATATCAATCAAATTAGTATAAGAAGATGATCTTTTTGTTGTAAATGAAATGCTTTTTCTCTTAATCTGGTAGCTTTCTGTTCTATATAGAATTTAACCTTTCTATTCTACCATTTCTCCTATCCAAAACAACAAAGCCATGGGAACAACTATCGCTAAAATACCATATAAGATATTAAACATGGCGTCAGAAAATTTAACATGGAATTCAAGGGTGGTATCTTCTGGTAACCTATCAAACCATCTAATAAATAGATATGCCATCCCCTTATATACTAAACTAGCATATAAAGGAAGTAACATATTTAAATAGAGTATTTTTCTTTCTTCTACACTATATATATATATACCTATTAAAGCAAATATTAAATTAAACCCTATAATAATCCAAAAGCCTTCTTTTTTATTTAAATATTTTCTAAGAAATTCAGATATAAAGACAGTAATAAGTAAACTTGCTGTAGCTATTAAGAGTTGAGACATTACAATTTGTTAAAAGGTTAATTCATAAACTCATTCATAGGATAAAAATCTTGCCCATCCATATTTACTTTATAATGTAGATATGGTTTTGCATAAGTATGATCGTTTTGTTGTAAATGAAATGCTTTTTCTCATCTTAGAATAGTTAGATTAAATACATGGTTATCTATTAATCCATTAACCAAAATAACAAAGCAAGCGGAAGAACTATTGCTAAGATTCCATATAAGACATTAAACATTGTATCAGGAAATTTAACATAAAATTTAAAGGCAGTATCTTCTGGTAACCTACCAAAGTTCTTGATAAATAAACTTACCATCCCTTTATACACTAAACTAGCATATAAAGGGGCTAACATTGCTATATAAAATATCTTCTTATCTTCTGTACTATATAGATACAAAAGTATACCAATTAAGGCTAAAATAAAATTAAAGCTTATAATAACCCTAAAACCTTTTTTTTTATCCAGATATATTCTAAAAAAATCAAATGTAAAATATGCAATAAGAAAACTTCCCACAAATATTAAGATTAAATGCATAACTGTTTGTTTATAATTAATTCATAAAATCATTCATAGGGTAAAACTCTTGTCCATCCATATTTACCTTATAATGTAGATATGGTTTTGCATAGGTATGATCTTTTTGTTGTAAATGAAATGCTTTTTCTCTTAATCTGGTAGCTTTTTGTTGCAACGGTTCTACATAATCAACAATAAAATCATCTTCATAAGATCCAAAAGTACCTAACCTGCCAAAGGTATCTGTATAAGGCACCCCATTACTATTTACCCCACTGGGTTGCCCCCAATCGCCAAAAGCTCCTGTGGCAGATAAAACAAAATAACTACCAGAGATTATCCAACCTGGAGCGCCCCATCTAACTCCAACCCATGCCATAGTTACATCTACAAGAACTCTGGTATACACTTCGTGTCTATTAGAATCATTATTCAAACCAGCGGAAGCTGCTTCATATAAGCTAATTCCTACACTAATTCCCGCAGCACCTTTACCCAACATTCTAAGGTGTTTTACGCTATTTGCTGCGGTACGTGCTCCTACTCTATGCCCGCCAGCACCTATGGCATTGCGTTGGCTGCTTAAACTTCTAAATTTTCCGCCACGGGTACGGTACCAGCCTATTGCTTTATGTAGCTTGTCCCCCTTATACCAGGGGGTAAGGTTACCAAAACGAGTTAATGCCAATGCTCCTGCGGCTCTACCGCTTATGCCTGTACCTAGTTTTACGGCATCATACATATCATCTTGCCAGTTGATCTCTTGATTGATCCTGCTTTTTTGCAGGTCTGGGTCATCATCAATAGCACCGTTTATACTAATCTCATCTCCTTTTTTGTATACATCTTTGTCTATAAAAATAATACTGGTATTGGTGGCTTGGTCTATTGCTCGTACTACAACACCTAGTTTGTAATTGGTAGCCTCGCTACGCTCACTGGTTACGGTAATTTTGGCGTTTTTAGAGAGCTGAGTCCACTTATAACCATCCCACACCTTATACCCATTGTTTGCTTCTCTCACATAGGTATGGGTGTCTACGGTATCATATTGATAGGGTTGAAAAGCCTCCCAGTGTTTGAAACGGCGGTTTTTTACTCCTATGGACTACCTAATAAATTTGGGACTATTTTCTCAAGCCACTTTTTTATTATTTTTCCAATATTGTATTTCTACTTCTAGAGGAGTTTTATATCCTAAAGAAGAATGTAATCTTTGTGTATTGTACCACTGGATATAGTTTTCTATCTTAGAGTATGCCTGAAGATAATTTTTGAATTTATATCTATTGGTACATTCGTATTTAATGGTTTTAAACAACGATTCTGCTACTGCATTATCCCAACAGTTTGCTTTTCTACTCATACTTTGTTTGATGGTACTATTTTTATTAAAAATCAGCTTCATTTTACGTGAAGCATATTGCACACCTCTATCAGAGTGAAATATATGATTTTCAGTAATTTGCCTTCTATTTTTAGCTTTTATCCAAGTTTTGTAGATGGTGTTTTCTGTAGTCATATCTTCACTTAATGTCCATGCCAGTATTTTTCTATCTGCTAGATGGATATTCTATGGATACTGACCCCCATTCTGGTCATATTGACCCCTCTGTAGCTTTTGGTCTTAAAAAGATATGTT
>NZ_PGUB01000178.1:0-5291 GCF_002924285.1 Aquimarina sp. I32.4
ACATATCTTTTTAAGACCAAAAGCTACAGAGGGGTCAATATGACCAGAATGGGGGTCAGTATCCATAGAATATCCAGCAAGTACAAATGCACCGTCACAATGAGAGGTTATAAACTCAGCAGTTTTATCAATTTGTTGTACAAATTTAATCATAGCTTTATCATTAAGATCAGTATTCAGATGGTGTTCTGCACTAGGAACAACAAGTATATCTATTTTTGGTAAAGAATCTAGTGTGTAATTATAATCAGGAATTATTTTTAACCCTTCAAAAGTTGTAATAGCTTCATCTGTATTGGCAACTGTAAAAACATTCATCTGTTTTATGTTTTTGCGATATTGTGTATGTTGAAAAATGTCATAAGGGGCTGTTAATTCAGTATTATAGGTTCCATCCATAATTAAGAAAGCAACATTATAACGATTTGAGACTAGTTTAGGAAAAACCTTTTCTTTTTTTATAATCGTTGTTTGATGTGTTTCCTTTGGTTGATTTTGTACCTGTGAACAACCAAAAATAAATACTATAGATACGACAAGAAATAAATGTTTCATTAGGATAAAGATTGAAAAATAATAAGCTAATTTACAATAGTTTTGGGTTCAGATTTTCGTTTTACGATATAAAGTAAAAAGATTCCTAATACAGAAATAAGAAACATTAAAATCCACGTAAAATCATAGCCAAAATTATTGATTAACTGCATTCCTGAGTTATGTCCAAAAATATGAGAAACAGAAAATGCCATAGTATATAACCCCATGTATGCTCCTTGTTTTCCTTTTTTTGAACGATCAAGAGCAAAAGCATTTCCAAAAGGGAAAGCGACCATTTCACCAAATGTAGCAATGACCATTCCTATAATCAAAATCCCTGCCCAGGGAGTAAGTAAGAAGAGGATGAAACTTATTCCTGTAAGTGCAAATCCCCAAATTACATTTGATATTTTAGAAACTTTCGTTTTTTCTAAATAAGCAATTAAAGGCATTTCAGTAAAAAATATCAGCGCACCATTAAGAGCCAATAATAAGCCGATTTTTTGCTCTGATAAATGATGTATCTCTTTGTAATACAATGGGATGGTGGAGAAGTGTTGAACGAATATAAACCCGAATAATGCTAATGCAATCAAAAATAATATGTAGATACCATCTTTATGGGCTTCTGTAGGGTTGTCAACAATGACTTCTTTGTCAAGTATTTTAGCCTTTTTAGGATGTAAGGTTTGTGTCATTACGATTCCTGCGATAATACAGGTAATCCCATCTACCCAAAATAAACCATAGTAACCTATTGATGCTATAATGATACCACCAATAGCTGGTCCAGCAGAAAACCCTAGATTAATAGCTAGTCTAATAAAAGTGAGCGATCTTGTTTTATTCTCGGGTTTGCTATAAGCACTTAATGCTACAAAAAAGGCAGGTCTAGCCATATCGGCAATAGCAATTAGGAAGAAAAAACTTATACAGATGCTCCAAAAACTTGTGAAATATTGAATAATAATAAAAGATACTCCTGTTAACAATAAAGAAAGGAGAATGACTTTATAGTATCCTATTTGATCACATAGTTTTCCTCCTAACCAAGCTCCTAAAAAAGAACCAAGGCCATAGCTAGTCATTACCCATCCTGCTTGTTGTAGAGAGAAATCTAAACTATCTGTTAAGTACAAGGATAAAAAAGGGATAACCATTGCCCCTGATCTATTAATCAATGTAATAAAACCTAGCCACCAAACTTCTTTTGATAAGCCAGAAAAGGATTTGAAGTATTGGAGAATAATTTTCAAGAAACTACTTGTATTTTGTGTTAAAGTTTTAAATAATTGAATAAAAATAGTTTTTTATCTATGATTAAAGCACATTTCTGTTGAAATTAATTAGTTAACTAATCGTAAATTGTACTTTTGCAAAAAAAATAGGGGCAAGTGTTTAGATTATCAGTTTTATTTGTTTTTTTCATTGGAAATATAGTAGCGCAAGATTCTACGACGGTAAAAAGAATATTATCTTTTCAGGAAAAGTTGAATAAAGATTTTACTACAGAAGAAATATCACCGTTACCCTCAAAAGCTATAAAAAAATTTAAGGCCCTTGATTTTTTTGAAATTGATACTTCTTTTTGTATTCGAGCAAAATTTATACGTACCCCTCATGAGACCCCTTTTATCATGAAAACGACTACAGGAAGAGAACCGTTGTATGTAAAATATGGAGAAGCTCATTTTGTATTACAAGAAAAGAAATGTGTCTTGATGATCTATGAAAATCAAGGATTAAAAACACAGCCAGAGTATGAAGATTATTTATTTCTGCCTTTTACAGATTTGACCAATGGAAAATCAAGTTATAGTGGAGGACGTTTTATAGATCTCAAAACCCCCAAAGATGGTTTTATTCTCATCGATTTTAATACAGCATACAATCCATATTGTGCATATAATGATCGTTATTCTTGTCCTATTCCGCCAGAAGAAAATAATCTAGCTATAAAAATATTGGCTGGAGTTAAAAAATACGATAAACATCCTGAAAATAAATAAAAAAGCGCCTTGAAAATTCAAGACGCTTTCTATTTAATGTTTTTTTAAAGGAGTTATTAGAATTTATATACCGTTCCAAATACAAATGAGAAAAGATTCTTAGTAGCTTCTCCATCGCTATCAATAAAAGAATTTTCAGAAGTAGTATCTAATCGAAATTCAGGTTTTAGGGTTAAATTACCGATAGTATAGTTTCCTGTAAGTGTAGTAGCAATTACATCTCCGTCACCTTCAGTATCTAATCCAATTACATTAATTAGCCCTCCATTGTAAACAGAAAAATATTCTCCTCTTAAGCCAATAGAAAATTTATCAGAAGCCTTGTATTGTGGATATAAAGCAACTCCATAAAACCCTGATGTATCTCCTGATTCTTGAGGCTCTGTAGTTACATATGTAACATTTGCACCGAGATAGAATTTATTGCTGAGGTCCCAACTTGTAGTAAGATCAGCATTAAAAGTAGGGCCTACTTCTCCTGGTTCTCCTTCATTACCATATCTGAAATTAAGATAAGCACTGCCTTTGTCAACCTCATAGCCTAATTGAGCTCCAACGATATAAGTGTCAAAAGGATTGTTTTCTGTATAATCACTTGGATTCATCACAGAAAGCATTGCAGACCATTTGTCATTAATAGAATAATTAGCTTTCAATCCTGTGTGAGATAATGGCCCGTATGTAAACATATACGAAGTAGAGTAATTGAAATTACCTGTAGGAGCAATCAACTCATACCCTATATATGTATTAAAATTTCCAAAAGTAAGAGTAAGTTTTTCTGTAGCATTCCAATACACATATAATTGATTGATGATTTGAGCAGATTCATCAGAATTAAACACTGCATCTTGACCTCTTGGTCCAAAAACAAGATCAGCAACAAAACCAACTTTTTTATCTTCATATTTCAAAATGGTATTCACCATCCCTAAAGCAAAACCACTTTCATCTGCAAAAAATGTTTTTGGAGCCACAGAATTGTCATTAGGTGCATTAAAATTATGTCTGTAATACCCATCAACAGATCCTGATAAGCTTACTTTTGATAATAGTTTATCTAAAGTATTTGCTGGTTTTTCTTCCTGACTAAAAAGTGAATAGCTCGAAAAAAGTAAAGTAAAAAGAGTTACTGTTTTTAAAAAGTTTGTAACGTTTTTTGTTCTCATAATTGATTTTTAGTTATCGTATTATCTTGATTAAAAGATGTAAAACTATGCAAAAGAATTTGAATCAGAAAGCAGAAGGTTGGATTGAGTTTATGTAATCAGAATTTATATACCGTTCCAAGTACAAATGAAAAAAGGTTTTTGGAGGCCTCGTTATTAGTATCAAAAAAAGAGTTCTCGGAGGTGATATCTAATCTAAGCTCAGGTTTTAAAGTTAAATTGCCAACAGTATAGTTTCCTGTAAGTGTAGTCGCAATTACATCTCCATCACCTTTTGTGTCTAATCCAATTATATTGATTAATCCTTTGTTGTAAACAGAAAAATACTCAGCTCTTAATCCAATAAAAAGTTTATCAGATGCTTTGTATTGAGGGTACAAGGCAACTCCATAAAATCCAGATGATTTCTCATTATCTTCAAGTTTGTTTGTTAGGTAGGTAGCGTTTATACCTAGATAAAAGGTTGGAGTGAGGTTCTGCCAAGAGGTAAGATCTATTTGAAAAGTAGGGTGGACTTCCTGTGGTTTTCCTTCGTTACCATACCTTATATTGAGATAGGTGTTTCTGTTATAGCTTAACTGCCCTCCAATAATATAGGTGTCAAAAGGGTTATTTTCGGTATAATCTGTTGGGTTCATGATAGCAAAGATCGCAGACCATTTTTCGCTAATTGAAAAATCTGCTTTTAGCCCCGTGTGAGAGAATGGACCATATGAAAACATGTATGAAGTAGAGTAATTAAAATTTTCTGATGGAGAAATGACTTCATATCCTAAAAAGGTATTAAAATTACCAAAAGTTAGTTTAATACTTTTGGTAATATTCCAGTATGCATATAGCTGATTGATAACTTGAGAAGAACCTTCAGAGTTAAAAACAGCATCTTTTCCTCTAGGGCCAAATACTAGATCAGCTATAATACCTGTTTTTTTATTTTTATATGCAAAGATAGCATTAGCCATTAGCCGGGTGTACGACAAATTTCCCATTATGCTGCATTTTGGCATAATTGTTTGATCCTGTGTTCTTGTTTGCTTTTATATACTACTCTTAGTTGCGCCATTTGTTGAAAACCTTCCATAGTCCATCGCTGCCCAGATAACTTCAATCGCTGTTGCAGCACATCTTTGTGAGCAGATTCTATGGCTCCCGATCCTATTATCAGCCCTTTTTCAATATATTTATGATACTGCATTCTGTCTTTATTTTTACGATAATAGTTGATCAATGTGTTTCTTTTTCCAGTTGTTTTGCGCTGTTCTGGTAATTTTTCAAGTGTTACAATAATGGGGTCAATCCCCTTGGTGAGCATCATTTCTGAGAATGTATCAATCCACTTATATCTTTGTTTTTCATCTTTATAGTAAAGTTTAGCAAATTCGCATAGATGTTCTTTACAATGATAATAATCTACAATCTGTATACTTTCAGGATAGTGTTGTTCTATCCATTTCCAAATCCACCTTGCGCCATCTGCTATAAAGACAAGAGAGTTCAGGTTTTCCAAATGATAATCCATCTTTGTAATGAATTCCTTATAATCCCCTAGATGGGTAACATAGGTAGAGGCTGTCAA
>NZ_PGUB01000179.1:0-5233 GCF_002924285.1 Aquimarina sp. I32.4
CTATGGAGTGTTTAGAAATGGACATAAAGATGGTTTGGATTCCTTGCGTGGGTAAAAACGCTTATTTATTATCTATAATAGATGTGCATACACGTAGGATATTAAAAGACTATTTTTCTTTTTCTATTAAACAGGATAAGGTGATAGCGTTTTTGTCCGAGTTATTTTTAGAGTATCAATATCCTGATAATGTTGTGATTAGAAGTGACAATGGTAGTCAGTTTATAGCAAATAGTGTTCGTGAATATCTTGGACTTATAGGGGTTCAACAGGAGTTTACACACGTAGCCACACCAGAAGAAAATGCCCATGTTGAAGCCTATCATGGAATACTGAAAAAAGAAGTTTTTAAAAGAGTAGACTATAGAACTTTTGGACAAATTGAACAAATTCTAAAAAGGTATGTGATTTTCTATAACAATGATAGGCTTCATGGACTATTGGGACGTATTACGCCAATGGAGAAATGGAACAAAGACAAACACTTAATTTTAATCAATAAATTAAGCGCATAATTAATAATCGAAATTTAAAAGATCACTCTTGTTTTACAGGGGTCAAAACACTAACCATCACTAAAATAATAGGAAACATAGAAGAATTTAATTTCCTGATACCAAAAAAACAACCAACAATAACCCTAAATTAAGGGTGCGAAACTTGAGTAAGGATTAGTAATATAGACATACTTCTTTGCCCTATTGATTATTGAAAAATACAATTGATGAATAGATGAAAAATCTGAATCCGGTCCACTAGAGATAACTTGAGCAATTGATTTTCCTGAATCAGGATGCGTTAAAAAATACTTGGTAGACAATAGATTATCCTTACCACTTGCAAAACTCTAATCTACAGCAAAAACGGATTGTAGACTGTTTACAATAGGCCCTTTTAGTTGTAAGTGCATATCGTGCCAAACGCCAAGATTGGCATCACCTTTTATGTATTTGTCGGAGACATTAATACCTCCTGTAAAAGCTACTAGACCATCTACTATAACAACCTTTCTATGATTACGATAGTTTAGAGAAGAAATGAGTCTACCAAAACGCATAGGTAAAAAACCAAACACTTCTATACCTGCATCTTTAAGCAGTTTTAGATATTTATTGCTTAATAATCTACTCCCTAAATCGTCATACATAAACCGTACTTCTACACCTTCATTTACTTTCTGTTTTAAAATGGTTAAAAAGCGTTGCGCCAACTCACCATCTTCAAATATGTAATACTGTATATGTATAAATTGGCTAGCACTTTCCATTGCTTTAAAAATGGCATCAAAAGTAACTTGCCCATCTTTTAACGGCGTTAATTCGTTTCCTGAACTAGGCAAAAACTTGGCGCTTTTTGTAATCAGTTTTACCAGTTTAATATGATCTTTAAGTTGGGCAGGGATTTCTTCTTCTTTGCTATCAATGCGATTATAATAATCTTCGACTTTTTCTAGATAGTGCTTAATATCTTTGGTTTCTATTAGCTTATAGAACTTGTTCTTCTTTTTATTGCGACCTAGTATAAAATAGAATAACATACCACCAATGGGGATCGTAAAAACGGCTAATAACCACGCTAATGTTTTGGTAGGTCGGACACCATTTAGCAGTAGCTTAACCATTAAGACAATAGCCAGAAGAAAGTATAAAACAAATACTACAGTCATAATTTTAAGGTTCGAATGTTTTTTACCATAAAAAATTAGGCAATTACTGCTCTCTGGCAATCATTTCAAAACTGATGAGTCCACCATCGATAGTAGCTTTTTTTAAGAATCCGTGTTTATAATAATACATATTCTCTTTCCCTTTTGAATTGATTTTTTTATACGAATGATTTCCCATTGGCACAATCGTATTAAAGCTTCCATCTTGTTCTGAATAACAACTATTAATATTTATAGGTTCCTGAAAAAATAATTGAATAGTCGTATAAGAGATTGAGTCTTTCAATATTTTTTCTCTGTCATCATTTTTTACAATCTTATATGCAGTGTGCTCCCATTTGGTGTTTGTTTGGGCATGAGGTTTGTCATTGATTGTAATATTAACATTAGCCCTTTTTAACAAGCTGTTTTTGAATGCTACATCAAACGTGTAATTCACTTGAATATCCTTTATAACTCGCGTATTTATATGGGTTTCACTACGATAATAGATGGTGTCATCTTTTGTAGTTTGTGAAGATTTTAAGTTCCCTATAACCTTATTATGTAGTATAATGTCAAACTGCAGAGTAGTATCTGATGAATTCGAGATATCCCAAGGAGAAAGTAAAAAGTAGATTATTATTAAATTCCAAATCATAAGATTGTATTAAACTATTATAGGTAATCCAATTTGGTTACAAATTTCGGTATTCAAAAAATAATTAAACCTGACCTAGGTCATTTTAATACATAGCTAGTTCCTGTAGTTTTGATGTTTATAAATACTAATTAATTGGATAGAAATCATGCTGATAAAGAAAGAATTAGATTCTATAAAAATAGAAAGTATAGATGAACTTATTTTGGAACTCAATAATTGCGAAATCGGTAAAACAGAAGATAGCTACTTAAATGTAATGAAACGCATAGATATACCTCTTGTTGAATGGGAAAGACATTTCAAATTCAATGATAAGAAACCTGGAAGAGTTGCCTTATCCAAGACGGAAGATTATGATTTGTTTTTATCCTGCTGGGAAAAAGGGCAAGAGGGACCAATTCACGATATCGATTCTAAAGAAGCATGGATACATCCGATCTGCGGAAAATTTATAGAAGAACGATATAAGCTTTCTCACAACAAGCTAGAGCAAGTAAGCTCTGTTCTGTTAACTACTCAGAGCTACTCGTATATGCAAAAGTCAAAGACCATATATAAGTATTTAAATGCTTATGAAACCCGGTCAGTGTGTCTCCACTTATACTCTAAACCAGTAACAATATGGAGAGAGTATGATAAAGGAACTGGGCAGACGAGTATGGTAGAACATCAATATGATGGGATGTATTAATCAAGAAAAATATTAAAGAGGTATGAATAAATATTCATCCGCAACAAAAAATAATAATGGAAACAACACAAGAAAAAGAACAAATTACCGCAATGCCTAGAATAGGTGATAATGCACCTGCTTTTCACGCAGTAACAACCCAAGGAGATATTAACTTTCCTGACGATTATGTTGGAAAATGGGTGATTTTATTCAGCCATCCTGCCGATTTTACACCAGTATGTACTACTGAATTTATAACATTCGCAAGCCTTGAAGATAAGTTCGAGGAAGCAAACTGTAAGTTAGTTGGACTCTCAATAGATGGACTCTACAGTCATATAGCGTGGTTACGTACCATTAAGGATAAAATTGAATTTAATGGTATGAAAAACGTAGAGGTTAAATTTCCTTTAATCGAAGATATCACGATGGAAGTTGCCAAAAAATATGGAATGGTACAGCCAGGAGAAAGTAAAACACAAGCGGTAAGAGCAGTGTTTTTTATTGATCCAAACGGTATTGTAAGAGCTATCATTTATTATCCTTTAAGTTTGGGTAGAAATTTTGATGAGATTTACAGAGCTTTAATTGCTATGCAAACTGCTGATGCCTTTAAAGTAGCAACACCTGCTGATTGGAATCCTGGTGATGATGTAATTGTATCGCCCGCTGGTTCTTGTGGTGTAGCAGAGGAGCGTATGACATCTACTGATGAGTTGGACTGTAAAGATTGGTTTTTCTGTACTAAGAAATTAGATAAAGATGAAGTATTAGATACTATTCTTAAAAAATAAGAACCTCTTTTTATGATGTATTAAAGTTAACAGATAAAAAAGTAACAATGAACAAGCGGAAATTTTTAAAACAGTCTATGTTGGTATCAGCGGGAATATATATTGCACCATCAGTGCTGCTATCGGCTTGTAAGTCAGAATCCAAAAATGAAAATAGTATGAAAACAAATTCAGCCACAACAGATATTTTTGAATTACCTAAACTTCCGTATGGTTATAACGCTTTTCCAGACACTATTGACCCTTTGACTATGGAAATACATTATACGAAGCATCATCAAGGCTATGCCGATAAGCTTAACGCAGCATTAAAAAAATCCAATATTTCTGGGAAAACGATAGAAGAAATTTTAAGTATGGATAATCTTCCTACCGCTATCCGTAATAATGGTGGCGGTTATTATAACCATAATCTATATTGGGACGTCTTAACTCCTGGTGGTAAAATGAGTGATACCTTTAAATCTAAAATCATCGAAGACTTTGGGTCAGAGGAAGCTTTTATGAATGAATTGGCAGATGCAGGTGCAAAACGATTTGGGTCTGGTTGGGCTTGGGTTGTTCAGACTAATGACAAAAAGCTACATATTTTTTCTACTCCTAATCAGGATAATTCATTAATGAAAATAGCAGAAATGAATGGGACACCAATTTTAGGTATAGACGTATGGGAACACGCCTATTATCTCAAATATCAAAATAGACGAACAGAATATCTTCAGAAAATTTTAAAAATCATTAATTGGAATAAAGTTGAATCAAGAATGCTTTGATTTTTATTATGTTTCTATAATTCTGATATAGAAACTTACCATTACAACAATTCTACTCTTAGATTTTAAGGCTTATTAAAGGTTTAAAGAGCGGAAACAAAAAAGAAGGAGATGAATTGGTTCATCTCCTTCTTTTTTTTAATTTTCTCTTTTTAAGAGATCTCTACAGTTCTTGGTTTCTTTAGTTTAGCCTCTTCTTTTTTGATAAGGTTAAAACTTAATACACCATCTTTATAATGCGCCTTAACGTTTTCCTCTTTTACCGAATCTGGTAGTTGTAATCTTTTTTCGAAAGAGCTGTAGCTAAACTCTTGACGCGTATAGTTCTTATCTTTTTCTTCTTTTGAATCTGATTTTTCTGCTGAAATGTTTAGGCAACCATTATCGATGGTAACTTCAAAATCTTTTTTTGAAAAACCTGGAGCGGCTAATTCAACTTCAAAATCGTTCTCTGTTTCCTTGATGTTTAAGGCTGGCTCATTCAAATCCTTTGATAAAAATCCGTTATTAAAGAAATTATCGTTATCAAAAAAATCTGATGTCATAAGGTTTCCCCAAGGTCTTCTGTTTCTAAATTTTACTAGTGACATAATTTTAATATTTATCAGTTATTAATAAGAGCATAAATTAGTTTATCTTTTGTTTTAAAAATCCTTATTTTTAGGTTGTGAGAAGAAGAAATAA
>NZ_PGUB01000180.1:0-5182 GCF_002924285.1 Aquimarina sp. I32.4
CACTGTTTACCAAACAATTTGATAAAGCGTTCTATTAGTGCGATACGTTCCCCACTATTGGAATTTCCTCTTTTGTCTAGCATGGTAAAGAGCAGAGGAAAAGCTACACCTTGATAAACAACACCTAACATAAATATATTGATATTGGCTTGTCCAAATTTCCAATTGGTACGATCAATAGTTAATTTTACTTTATCTTGTTTGGGTAATAAGTTAAACACCAATTTGGCAATCAAATCAGCTTCCAAAGTATACTCAGCGATAAAACGTTGAATACGTCTTAAAGAAGAACTAGTGTTAGCTGTAGTGTCAAAAGCATTTGCCAATTTATCAAAGGTTACAGATTGTACTTTACATAAGCTACTAATAAAAAGTGCTATTAGCTTTATGCGAGCTAGATTTATTTTTCCTTGAAAATGAGTATTGAGAACAGAAGTTAATTCACTATTTTTAGTGACAGCATTGGTTTTCTCCATTAGATAAATAGGTCGAATTATTCATCTAATATATTGAAAATCAATGCTTTATCATAATAAAGCCATGCGTATTTTACTAATAATCAAGTAATTATATTTTTGTCATGTACTGTGGTAAATCCTTCAAAAAATATAAAACAATAGAAAACGATCAGATTGAAATTATTTTTGAAGATGATTCAACAGCTAATGCACAATGTCTTATAGGAGCAGATGGTATAAACTCTAAAGTGAGAACACAACTTTTTCCAGAAAGTAGATTGAGGTATTCAGGACAAACATGCTGGCGAGGTGTAGCAGCATATAAAATAAATTCAGATTTTAACCACAAAGGAGTAGAAATGTGGGGAGAGCAATTGCGATTTGGGATTTCTAGACTAGAAGAAGGAAAAGTATACTGGTTTGCTGTAGCTTTAAGCGAACCCAACCAACAAGATGACAGATCGATATTAAAGAAAAAACTACATGACATGTTTATCGATTTTCATCCAGAGGCACTTAATCTTATACAAAACACACCAATAGAAAAAATTATCAGAACAGATTTAAGTGAACTCCAAATTCTAGACACATGGTATCAAGACAATATATGTCTTATAGGTGATGCCGCACATAGTATGACTCCAGACCTCGGACAAGGAGGAGGACAAGCCATAGAAGATGCGTTTTACCTTTCTAATATGATTTCAAAAAATAAAGATATAGCAAAAGTATTTGCAGAATTTTATCAATTACGCTATCAAAAAGTAAATCAAATAGTAAAAAAATCTTGGGGAACGGGAATTATTGCCAATATCAAATACGGTAAAAGAATCAGAAATTTTCTTTTTAGAAGCATTCCCGATAAACTACTAAAAAAGCAAATGATCAAAATGTATCGTATTGATAAAACCATAACAAATGTATAAATTGAAATCATTCAAACTTTTCACTTAAAAACCAAAAAGTATAAAAGAGCGCATTGTTAACTACAAGTAATTACAAACATCTAGCTTATTCTTTTTTGATGACAGCGTTCTGTTTGAAATAAAAAAACTACTTTGAGGTCATAAACGTAATATCCAAATGGAGAAACTAAACCGATTAATGATCAATATCTGTTCAGATGATCTTGTAAAAAGTAAAGAATTTTATATAAAACTATTTGATTTTAGAGTTGATTATGATAGTGAATGGTTTGTGCATTTGGTATCAGAAAATAATAATTTAGAAATAGGGATCATTGATGCGATAAGTGAGATTGTTCCAAAAGATATTCAAAACCAACCTCAGGGAATGTATATAACATTTGTAGTAGAAAATGTGAATAAAGTATTTGAAAAAGTAGAGGCAGAGAAATTTCAAATAGTTGAACCACCCAAAGATACCTTCTATGGTCAAAGGCGATTTTTATTAAAAGACCCTAATGGAGTAATAATTGATATATCCGCACCTATTCGCGATTTTGAAGTTTAAGAACAAGTATTATAAAAAGGAGGGTTTAATTTATAAATGTATCTTTGGCTCTGTAATCTATCAGCAGTACTGTCTATAAAGGTAATAGAGAAGCCAAGTGGTATGATGATTTTACGTATAATTGTTAGATATTCCATTTTATAGTATATATCCATGAGTACTACCAAGAAAAGAAACATATCTGTTTTAGGTCCCGATAACTTTACAGGTATACAATTGAAAGAACCTGCGACCTACGCTGCTGGATTACCAGCAGTAAAAGTTGCACTTCAGCATGTTTTTAAAGAAATGGGAGTAGTAAAATCTATGAATGTACTCTCTAGAATGAACCAAAAAGAAGGATTTGACTGCCCAGGATGTGCTTGGCCAGATCCAGATAAACCATCAAAATTAGGTGAGTACTGTGAGAACGGAGCAAAAGCAATAGCAGAAGAAGCCACCAATCAAAGAGTAGGGAAAGATTTTTTTGCAAAATATTCTGTAGAAGAATTATCAAACTGGTCAGATTATCAAATAGGTAAAAGTGGAAGGTTGACAGATCCTATGATCCTAAAACCAGGAAGTATCTATTATGAACCCATCTCATGGCAAGAATCCTATGAATTAATAGCAAGTGAATTACATAAATTAAATTCACCCGATGAAGGAGTATTTTACACCTCAGGTAGATCCAGTAATGAAGCAGCATTTTTATATGGCCTTTTTATACGAGCATTTGGAACAAATAATATGCCTGATTGCTCTAATATGTGTCATGAATCTAGCGGAGTAGCATTAAGTGAAACATTAGGAATAGGAAAAGGATCAGTCAAACTCGAAGACTTCGACAAGGCAGAAGTAGTAATGGTAATTGGGCAAAATCCAGGAACCAACCATCCTAGGATGTTATCAGCCTTACAAAAATGTAAAGAAAACGGAGGAAAAGTAATAAGTGTTAATCCATTAGAAGAAGCAGGATTAATACGATTTAAAAATCCACAAGAAGTCAAAGGAGTGTTAGCTTCAGGGACAGCACTTACAGATATACACCTTCAGGTAAAAATAAATCAAGACGTTGCCCTTTTGAAGTTGATCATCAAAAAACTGGCAAAACTAGATAAAGAAAAAGGCAATGTATTTGATCATACATTTATAGAAACCTATACTCAAGGATATGAGGAACTCCTTGCAGATACACAACAATACTCAGAAGAGGAACTGCTAGTACAGTCAGGAGTAGCAGAAAATCTGATAAATGAAACCGTTGATCTATTAGCAAACAATAATAAGATCATTATTTGCTGGGCAATGGGATTGACACAGCACAAAAACGGGGTAGATAATATAAAAGAATGCGTAAACCTATTATTACTTAAAGGTAGTTTAGGAAAACCTGGAGCAGGAACATGTCCCGTACGAGGACATAGTAATGTACAAGGAGATAGAACCGTTGGAATTATGCATCATGTCTCAGCTGCATTAAACACCGCAATAGAAAATACTTTTGGATTTACACCCCCAGATAAAGAAGGGCTAGATACAGTACACGCTATAGAAGCGATGTATGAAGGTAGAGCCAAAATATTTATTGCCTTAGGAGGGAATTTTCTATCAGCAGCATCAGATACAGAATATACAGCACAAGCATTACAAAATTGTGATCTTACAGTAGCTATTAGTACAAAACTCAATAGATCACATTTGGTTACAGGCAAAACAGCCTTAATACTCCCAACCTTAGGGCGCTCAGAGTTAGATAGTAAAAACGGTAAACCTAGATACTTTACAGTAGAAAACAGTATGGGTAAAGTGCATCAATCCAAAGGATTGTTAAAACCCGCTTCAGATAATTTAAAAAGTGAACCAGAAATAATAGGAAAGATTGCAGACGCTTATTTCAAAACAGAACACAAAGTAGACTGGAAAAATCTAAGTGAAGATTACGAATTAATCAGAGATAAAATTCAACAAGTCATCAAAGGATTCGATGATATTAATAATAGGTCCAAAGGATCAGGGTTTTATTTGCCAAATAATGTGAGAGAATTAGACTTTAGCAAGCTCCCCAACCAAAAAGCACAGTTTAGCATATGTTCTTTATCAAACCATAGTATAGGAGAAGACGAGTTTTTATTAATGACCATTAGATCACACGATCAATTCAATACCACAATATATGGATTGAATGATAGATATCGGGGAGTGTTTAATGAGAGAAGAATTATCTTGATGAATCAATCAGACATGGATAAAATGTCTTTGAATAAACTAGATGTAGTTAATTTGATAAGTCATTATGATAACAAAGAAAGAAAAGCAGAGAATTTTCTGATACTACCTTATAATATACCATCAGGTAATCTAGCATCATATTTCCCAGAAACCAATGTTTTGATTCCTTATAATCACTATGCAGATAAAAGTAATACGCCGATAAGTAAATCTGTGGTAGTAAAGATAGAAAAGGTGTAGTGTATAAAACAGTGTGTTTTTTTCAAGTCGTATAAGAAACAGTTATCAAAGCGACCTATCCAATAACAAAAATTATATGTAAGAAGTAATATAATTAAGACAGGTAATTGGCTTTAATTATAAAGTAACGAGAGGTGTCAAAATTTATTCAGAAAAAGAATAATACATTTTACTCTATAATAAGGAGAGTTAAAAAGCAAGCGCCTAATACAATTTCTTACTATATGACGAGTATACGTAACAATGATCTTTTCTCAAATATATAGAACACCCTAACTTGGGTCTACAGTCATCAGCTATGTTTTTCATTAATAAGATATGATGTTTTCTTTTTATTTTAGTTGTAACTATTTTTATTTCAGCGTTTTGTTAATTTATTATAAATAAACTGCAAATTTTATGTTATTAATTAGATAAAAGGTTGTAGGTTTGCACCCGCAAAACGGGGTATTGTTTTGCAAGTTCATTGAGATATATTTTGATTTAAAAGAGGTTTGAGAAACTTTTAAGATTACTAAAAAAAAGTCTTGTCAGAACAAAAAAAGGTTGTAGGTTTGCAACCGCAAAACGGAGCAGTGTTTTGGTTAGTTCATTGAGATAGATTTTGATTTAGGTTTAAGAAAAAAGAATTAAAAATAAATCAAAAAAAGCTTTGCGGGATAATAAAAGGTTGTATATTTGCAGCCGCTTAGAGAAACAAGTAAAGTTTATTAAAAGATTATACAGGAGTAAGGCACGTATTATAAGTGTTTATAAGGTTCGATTCCTTATTGATTAACAAAGAGCTAGTGGCGAAGAAG
>NZ_PGUB01000181.1:0-4996 GCF_002924285.1 Aquimarina sp. I32.4
CTAAAATAGAAACTCCGCAATTAGCTATAAATCTAATTCTTGAACAGCATCAAAGATACATCAAACAACTACTAAGAGACCAAGAAAAGAACAATCAAACCTAAGATGACAAAGTAGGAATAATGTTGATATAATTACTAAGTTTTTCATTTTATAATTTATTTATGATTTCTTTTTCGCTATGAATTTATGTAACACTGTCTAATCAGGTTAAAGAGAAGCAAAGGTGATCAAATGAAGTGTAGTAAAAATTAAGCTGGTTTAAGAAAGCTATTTTCTTTTAATTTCGCTCAAATATTCGGGAGTCAAGCCAAGAAAATTGGCTAAAAGGTATTGTGGTACACGTTGTACAAATTCTGGGAAATTATCTCTAAATTTTAAAAAAATTTCTTCTTTAGAAAAGCTATTTATATATTTTATACGCATTAAAGCAGCACCATAAGCGGTTTCGTATATAGTCCTAAAATATTTTTCCATTTTAGGGAATTTATTTAAGAGTTCTTGATATTTTGAAAAAGAGATTGATGCAATTTTTGAGTTCTCAACTGTTTCAATATAGAAATTAGATTGCCTTTGGCTTTGAAATGCTAAGAAATCGGTTAACCACCAGTTTTCTATAGCGAATTGAGAGGTTTTTTGGTTACCCAAATTATCAATAAAGTATAATTGTAAACAACCTTTTTGAACAAAAAACAACGTATCACAACGTTTATCAGCAAGAAGCAATGTTTCTTTTTTTTTATATGAATGGAAATCGAAAAAGAGTGCGATTTCGGATACTTCTTTTTCTGAAAGATTTACAAGAGTTTTTATGTGATTTATCAAAGTACTTTCAGTCATTTGTAGATGTTATGGTCCTACGATTAGTGTAAAATATATTTTCACAAGGTATTGGTAACTGTTTTATTCTACTTCATATTGTTCAAAAATTTGATATATTTTTTGAGCGTAATCAATGGGTAAACCTTCATCAAAATCCTCAGGGAATTCTTTGATTTCAATTGCACCTTTTGTAGGGTTAAACATGATTTTAGGAATTTCTCGAACTACAGGTTCATCAAGATAATCACTTGTCCAGTCATAATTTTCAACATCGTTTTTTGGATCAAATTTTAGTTCTTCTTTTCTGTAGAATCCATCCATATACTTTTGTTCAATTTCTTCTACAAAATCAAATTCTTCAATTCCGTAACCTTGCTTTTTAAGACAATCTTCTCTATTCAAGAATTTCTTTTTCCATCTTGGGGCAGACATCCAGTAAGCTACTAGAATGACGGCTTTATCAATTTCGGGATTACCCTTGATCCAATTAAACAAGATGCTATTTCCATCAAAGTTTGAAGTTATGACGGATTTATATAAATCCAGTTGACTTGCATTCTCAAGAAAATTTTTCCATATTTCATTCTCAAGTATCTCAAATTCTTCTGGACTTATTTTTTTCTTCATTAATCTGATTTATTTTTATGGCTGTCAAAAAAGGAAGGGCTACATTTTGATTTGTTTACAAGAATTATCAAAAGAACACTAGTAGTGGCTAAATTAGTAAATCTTTTTCTTCTTTTAAAAGATGCATGGTATGACTAACCTTTTTATTATAAAACAATTGGTTGTCCTCATATTTTCTGGTTTTTAGAAACCATTTAAAGATTAGATATAGTTTTCTTATATCAAATTCAGACTAATACTATAAGTGTTATATTGTTTATTATTTCTTTTTGAAAAAAGGAATAAGATAACTTATAGAATATCCGTATCCTACACCGATACTACTAAAATCATTAGTGCGACCAAACCCAGGAATGTAAAGATTATCAAAGGTGTCAGGAGTTTTTTCACTCACAAGGCTTCTTAAAGATACATTGGCTCCAAGGTATAGATTATTTAGTACTTCTACTTTTATTCCTAAGACTAATTCGGCCCAACTTGCATTTAACCCTTCAGCTGTTATTTTTTCTGTAATTTGATCAACTCCAAAATAATTTGTACTTGTAAATACAGTGTAGTCATTAAGGGTCTGATCAAAGGTAGAGAACCCATAACGTAATCCTACATAGATACTATTTTGCATACCATACCAATTGTCATATACATTATAGTCTACTCCAGCTCTTATATAGCTTCCTGAGCCTTCTATATTTATATTTTCTTCATCTCTAATCAAAGATTCATTACCTATTTCTACAGCTAAGTAAAACTTTTTGTGAAATCTATAGTCACCTACAATTTCAAATCCAGAATAATTATCATCTACCGCGCTACGAACCAATCTAGCTAGGTCTATACCTGCTCTAAAACCATATTTTTCTGCTGGAGGTAGTGTGTCTTTTGCAGTAGTTTTTGGAGCTTCGTCCTGTGCATATAGGAAACTGGTAAGCAGTAGGCTAATGAAAAATAAATACGTGTGCGGCTGTTTCATCGTTTACGTTCTCTCTTTGTATAGTTATATTTTCTATCCAATTACCGTCATTTCCAGGATCTACTGGAGATATTGTAAGACCTTGGTAATTAATCTTAAACCCACAGGCACTACTTACATATTCTTCTGTAGGGGTGTATTGAATATTTATGATATCTGTATTAGGTGTTACATCAGTATTAGTGGTATCAGAGTTTATGGTAAGTTCATAATCTGTAAAAGATGCATTGCTTTTAAGCGGTATTGATATAGATTCTGTTACAGTTCCTATTGGAAAAGGAGTTTCTACATCTGTTGCTTTTACTTCTAATCCTGGAGGTACTTTTACATCGGATCCAGATTCAAAATCAATAAATTTTATGATTAAAAATGAGGTGGTGGGTGTACCTTCTGCACATATATCGTCTCGTTCACAACTTGTATTTGAATACAAAAAAAATGTTGTTATTACTAGAAACAATAGATATTTGTATATTCTCATATATAATTTATGGTTTGTATGCTTATTAATTTTTTCTTATTCAATAAGAAAGATGTAAAGCTTCAGATATTATTTTTTTTTAATTTTCGATACTCAATAAACTACTAAAGTTTTTTGTTGTATAGTTGAGATCAAAAATATAAAAGATAAACCAATTCAAATAGTTTATTATCTAAA
The DNA here is from genome assembly GCF_002924285.1 of Aquimarina sp. I32.4. Taxonomy (NCBI): domain Bacteria; kingdom Pseudomonadati; phylum Bacteroidota; class Flavobacteriia; order Flavobacteriales; family Flavobacteriaceae; genus Aquimarina; species Aquimarina sp. I32.4. The sequence goes on from NZ_PGUB01000181.1 coordinate 3,078, forward strand.
AATAAAGACTCTTCTATTGTTATGGTGTTGCTAGAAAAGAATAGATAACTTTAGTGCTGCGTCATTCTCAAAAGTTATAAACTATGATTCTTTGCGAGGTAAGAATCATAGTTTACTAACAGTGTTTTAATAATTTCATCTTTTTTCTAGTAGGACTACATTTTCTACATGAAATGTTTGTGGAAACATATCTACAGGCTGTACTTTACTTACTTTGTACATCTCATCTAATAAAGCAAGATCACGTGCTTGTGTAGCGCTATTACAGCTTACATAGACTATTTTTTCTGCTGCAATATTTAAGAGTTGAGCTACTACATCTTTATGCATTCCATCTCTTGGAGGATCGGTTATTATGACTTCTGGTTGACCATGTTTGGCAATAAAATCTTTGGTAAAGACTTTTTTCATATCACCTACATAAAATTCTACATTAGAAATATTATTACGTCTAGCATTTTCTTTTGCATCTTCTATTGCTTCTGGAACTGCTTCTACACCAATTACTTTTTTTGCTTTTTTTGAAACAAATTGAGCAATGGTACCAGTTCCTGTATAAAGGTCATAAACGAGTTCTTCTCCTGTAAGATTAGCAAAATCTCTGGTGACTTTATATAATTCGTAGGCTTGTTTAGAATTGGTTTGATAAAAAGATTTAGCATTTACTCTGAAACGTAATCCTTCCATTTCCTCTTCTATATAATCTTTTCCTTTGTAACAAATCACTTCCTGATCATAGATAGTATCGTTTCCTTTAGAATTGATAGTATACTGAAGAGATGTAATTTGAGGAAATTCAGAAACAATATGGTCTAACAATTGTATTCTTTTTTCAGAATCTTCATGAAAGAATTGTACTAAAACCATAATTTCACCTGTAGAAGAAATTCTAATCATCAGAGTTCGTAAGAAACCATGCTGATTTCTTGCATTATAAAAAGAGAGATTATTTTTTGTAGCAAAGTTCTTTACTTTATTCCTGATATCGTTACTGGGGTCTTCTTGTAAATGACATTCGTCTATATCCAAAATTTTGTCCCACATTCCAGGTATATGAAACCCAAGTGCATTTCTGTCTTTGATTTCAGTATCACTTTTTATTTCATCCAGCGTTAACCATCTACTATCACTAAAAGAAAATTCCATTTTGTTTCTGTAAAAGAATTGATCTTCAGATCCCATAATAGAGCTTACATCTGGTAGTTCAATTTTTCCTAAGCGAGTAAGGTTATTTACTATTTCTTGTTGTTTGTATTCTAGCTGGTATTTATATTCCATAAATTGCCATTTGCAACCTCCACATGTTCCAAAGTACTCACATGTTGGTTCGGCACGTTTATCTGATAATTTATGAAAAACTGTAGCAGACCCCTCATAAAAAGCTTTACGCTTTTTGGTAGTTTGAATGTCTACTACATCACCAGGAACTGCATTGTTTATAAATATAACTTTTCCGTCGGGGGCTTTGGCAATACTTTTTCCCTTTGCTCCCGCATCTATAACTTTGATATTTTCAAAGATTTGTCTTCTGTTTTTTCTTGCCATAGCGCAAAAATAAGAATTGCGTGCATATAGCAAATTAATTATTCAATATATCTTTTTAAAAAATAAGAGAAACTGTTATGATTGCAGTAATATATTATAAATTATATATAAGTAATCTTGATGTTATTGGTCTATCATTTATTTTTTATGTCTAGAGGTATTGTTGAACTAATCCTCGTTACCTCGGAAGCTTTTTTTGTTCCCTATAAAAATAGTTTAAATTTAGATAGTCAATAAAAACATCTAAATTATGTATCAAAAAAAAGTAAAACGATTCTAGAGACGGCTTTAGAGCGTGTTCCTGAATTCACAGTATTAGTAGATAAGCTAACAAAGAGTTTCTCTATAAACGGTAAGGCTTCCAGCACACTTAC
>NZ_PGUB01000182.1:0-4899 GCF_002924285.1 Aquimarina sp. I32.4
AAATTTGATATCAAACCCGAAGATCTAGACTTTTCAACATCTTGATTTTCATTAATTAAATTTGACGTTAGTCGAGAGTAAAAAAAACGAACAAAATTGACAATTAAAGAAGTAAAAGACAAAATTTCTAAAGAAACGACAATTTTTAAAGTTGGTGGATTTAGACCTGAAAATACGATTCAAGAAAGTTGGATTGGAAAAGTTTCTGTTTATAAAAGTGACGAAACGATTCCGACAGATAAAAAAGGAGAATTAATGTTTCCATTAGCTCAAATTTATATTCCGAACTTACCTTTTATTCATCCAAAATTGTCGAACACAAAAATAATGACAGTTTTTATCTCAAATGAATATCCAGAATGTTTTGAAAAAATGGGAGAAAACTGGATAATAAGAGAATATGAAAATTTAGAAGATATTAGTATAAAAGATGTATCCAATCCAAAATCTTTTATAAAACAATTTCCTTTAAAAGCTGAAAAGAAACAAGACTGTCCAATTTGGGATGGTGGTGGTTTATCTTCTGAAATGGAAGACCAAATACTTGAGCTTGAAAATAATGGAGAAATTGAAAGCTACTATGATATAGCCGACTTTCATCAATATAAGCATAAAATTGGCGGATTCCCTTCTTATTGCCAATCTGGAATTGGAATTGATGAAGGATTCGGAGACGGATTTGAGTTTGTATTTCAAATTACTTCTGACGAAAAAATAAATCTAAATATAATAGACAGCGGAAGTTTAATGTTTGCGAAAAATGACCAAACCAATGAATGGACTTTATATTATGATTTTTACTAAACGAATAAATAACTGCAGGTAATAATAACCACGACACAAACCCCTAATTTTAAAGAAAACAACACACTATACTCCTCTATACAGAAGCTTTCTTTATATATACCAAAGTTTCACCATCAACCAATAACTAATACTCAATACAGTTTTCTCACTTCTCAATACTAACTTCTCAATACCAGTTGCTATACAGTATTTTATTAATTTTTTATTGATCTTTACAGCTATTTTTTGCAATAGGTATGATAAAAAATAATGGTATTTTTATTCTAAATATATAAGGAGTATAATTGCTATATTTTATTGTTAATGGCGATTTAAAAAAAGCATTGATGAAAATGATAACATATCTAATAGTTTCAGCCTTGTTTTTCAGTTCTTGTAATATGAAAAACGAACCAGTCTATACCAAACTGCAAACAGACATTTATGAAATAAACAACCAATATTTTTATAGCGAAGAAGTCCACACATACTTGATTGAACTAGAAGACAAAGTTTTGCTATTCGACATTCCAACTTATACCAAGGAAATTGAGAAATTCATACTCTCGTTCGATAAACCTGCCTACGCCATAATTTCCCATGGTTCTTGTGGGATATCAGACGGAACAAAATGGCAAGAAAAAATCGGACTAAAAGTTTATGCACATAAAGCCGACACTAATCATCCTTGGTTGAAAATGAAACCCAATGTATTCTTCACAGAGGTGCCAAATTTTGCCGAAAACATAGAAGTTGTCCATACACCAGGACATAGTGCAGGAGCAATATGTGTATTGGAAAAAAAATCAAAATCACTATTTTCAGGAGATACATTTTACGGCAATAAAGATGGAGAAATAAGAGATTTTTCTCAAGAAAGTCAGAACGACTATGAAAATCTGGAGGATAGAATAAATAGTTGCAAGGAATTATTGAAATATGATTTTGTGAATATTTATCCGTTTCATTACAAAATAATAACTAGAAATGGAAAGAGAAAACTAAGTGAGTACTTGCAAAACCGATAGGCAAAACTGCCACTTAACATAAGGTTTAGGCGTGTTTGCAAAGTCCACCAAACTTTTAAATTTTTGCGTTTTGAGAATGTAAGCTAAAAATAAAATTTTAAAATTCGACTACGTACCAGACAGAAGAGCAAGTGTTTTTCTACACGCAACGAGACATTGTAACCAATAAGAAAAAAACTTTTATGAAATTTAAAAATCTAACGACTATAATTTTACTAATAACAACATTAAATTTATCTTCACAAGATTGTATTATAACTGCTAAATCGGGTCTGAATGTAAGAAAAGAACCTTCTTTAAAAAGTAAAAAAATAGGAAAACTTGATTATAAACAGAAAGCAACAATAATTGAAAGAACTCTTGAACCTCTTAAATTAAACGAAGATGGTAAAATTATTGAAGGATTTTGGGTTAAAATAAAAACTGATAAGCTTTCAGGCTATGTTTTTAAAGAATATCTCGAAATAACCCAAGATTTAGAATATGATTATTTTAATGAAACATTCGATTCCTGGTTAAAACTAGGTTTAACCCAAAAAGAAGTAATAAAAAGGATAGGAGTCCCATCAAAAAAAGGAGAAGACCAAGAATGGTCTGCAATTTCCGCATATATCCAAGAGTGGAAATACGATAATGGTATCACATTACATATGGAATCAGAATCTGCGGACTCTAAAAAAACAGTCTTTATGATAACTATATCAGAACCTTGTAATTATAAAAATTCAAAAAAAATAGGCATAAATTCATCTATTACAGACGTTTTGAAATCATATACTAAATATATTGATGATTTGTCTTTTAGTGAAAATCAAATTATTGCAGGCTCAATATATGGTGGAGTTATTTTTGGATTTGAAAATGGAAAAGTTTCAAGTATTTTTATTGGTGCAGCAGCAGAATAATAAATGGTTGCAACACATTGTGTAAAACATAGCTAATAAAGGTTACTCTTTAACTTGTATAAACTATGTATCTTAACAAACATATATTTTATTGTTTACCAGCAAGTAAAAACGAGAAATTATGAACACAGAAGACAACAAAAATAATGCAATAGCCTTTTACAAAATGGCTTATGAGGGAAACCCCAAAAATGCGATAAAACAATATGTTGGAGAAGAATATATTCAACACAATCCTGATGTTGCAGATGGTACTCAAGGGTTTATCAATTATTTTGAAAGAATGCAGGAAGAATACCCTGATAAATCCATTGAATTTGTGAGATGCATTTCTGAAGGGAATCTTGTTGCACTACACACTCATCAGACATGGCCAGGGAACGACCAATATGTTACAATGGACTTTTTTAGATTTGATAAAAATGGAAAAATTTGTGAACATTGGGATTCAATTCAACAGATTCCTAAGAACTCAGCCAATCCAAATAAAATGTACTAATCAAAAACCAACTACTCACTGTACATAGCAAATAAGGCGTTCCATGGTTAATGAAAGTTCATTGCTATTTACAAACACCAATAACCGTAGCACAAACCCACTATACCTCTCTATACAGGAGCTTTGTTTAGATATACCAAGTTTCACCACCAACCAATAACTAATACTCAATACAGTTTTCTCACTACTCAATACTCACTACTCAATACCAGTTACCATACAATATTTTATTAATTTTTATGAGGGTTCTCTACAAAGCGTATGATAAAAAATAATAGTATTTTTATTCTAGATAAAAAACTGACGGAACTTAATGTTTTTTTTACTAATCTGTCCTATTGTAACCGACTCCACATATTACCTATATATGTAATAGGCAACACTGGCAATTATAACCGTTTTTAATTACTATTATTGGGTTCTTTTTGAAACACCGTTTGTTTGTCCCACTGGATGGAAGAAGAAAATTTCTTAGCTTTGGAAAAACAAACTAAACATAATCGTGTAGATGGCTCCGCCATCATTAGATAGCGGAGTGCACCTCACACACCACCTGCCATACGGGTCTCGTAACAGGCGGTTCACCAAATCGAAGTTTGCTCCTTATTTAAGTAGTCAATCATAGGAACGTATCCTTTTCTTTTGAGTCTGGATATGGTAATGGTAGTACCTAGTATAGGACTTTGAGCTACTGCCCAACCTCCCATTCGGGTTCGACTCCAAGCATATGCTTGTCCATGTTTAATCCCTAATCGAATCAGATTCTTACGTTTTCTCTCTACCTTTTTCCAATCATGCCAAATACAATACCGTAACCGATTACGTAGCCACTCATCTAACTTTTTCAGCTTGGTATAGCTGTTGGTTAAACGATAATTGTTTACCCATCCTCTACAGACTTTGGTAATTCTACCCAATCGCTCGACTAATGACATTGGCTTGGTTTTCTTGGTCAAACCTTTAAGATTACGCTTAAATTTATTCCAACTACTTTTACTAACAACCAACTGGTACTGTCCTTTTATGCCTTTCTTGTAGATCGGCACAAATCCATGCCCTAGCAACTCGAAATTCACAGGTCTGCGTATACCGCTTTTTGCCTTGTTTATTGGTAATTTAAGTCTTTCTCTTAGAAAAACATAAATCCTGTTTCCAACTTCTTTAGCTTTGCTTTTAGATTTTGTATAGATACTAAAATCATCTGCATATCGAACATAACGAAGACCTTGTCTTTCCAGTTCCTTATCCAAAACATCTAACATAATATTAGATAATAATGGACTTAGTGGGCTTCCTTGAGGGATGCCTCTTCGGCGTTTATAAAACCTACCATCTATAACAATGGGAGATCGTAGCCATTTACGAATCAATCGAAGGGTAATCGGACATGGTACCTTGTTGTAAATTAATTGTAGTAAAATACTGTGATCTACCTTATCAAAAAATCCTTCTAAATCAATATCTACAATATCCTGAAATCCATCGTTGATGTACCTCTGTGCTTGTAGTACTGCTTTATGGATGTTCTTCTTTGGACGGAAACCATAACTAAACGATTCAAAATCATATTCGAACTTTGTCATTAGTTGTTGGCTTACCGCTTGTTGCAAACACCTATCTACTACTGTTGGAATACCCAAAAGTCTGGTTTTACCTTGACCTTTGGGGATACGGACTCCTA
>NZ_PGUB01000183.1:0-4683 GCF_002924285.1 Aquimarina sp. I32.4
TCATAAAAAGCATGAAAACTACTTTGAAATATCGTTTTTTGAGGTAATCTGCTACCATAAAAAAATGCTAAAGTGACATCCTAACGATTTTCTTTCTTGTTAAGGGTATAGCAAACCTCTCGAATTCCCCCTTATCACCAAATCCCAGATCAGTCAACAGATCATATAGCGCTAGCCTATCGGCACGCCATATGCTTAGTTATTTTTCTAGGCTTATTTGGTTCAAAGATAATCATACTGATGCATACACCAGCTTCACTTTGTGTAGGTAACCCAGCTCCAATAATAATTTTTTTTGCAGTACTAATGTCTTGTAATATATCTAATTTTTTATCATTTTGTGTAGTAGAAAGTTGATCTGCAAGCGCTGGCTCATATCCTGTTAATGAGAGCTCAGGAAAAATGATGATATCAGCACCTTTTTGAATAGCTAGATCAATTAGATTTTTATGATTTTGGATGTTTTTTGTAATTTCTCCTTTAATAGGAATTGTTTGGGCTACACAAATTTTCATAGAGGGAAGTCTTTTTTTAAAGAATGTAACGATATACGTTTTACTATTACCGATTCGAAGTTACTATAATACTATGATTTTAATATAGAAAATATAGAAATAATAGTAATAATTTTGTCATTTGTTACTTATGATAAAAACTCATATTATAGTAATCAGATTATATCTTTTTTTATCTGAATACAACAACATTTTGATACTCAGAAAACAAAATGAAATAATGACCAACGCCAGAAATTTATTACTAACTACATTTTTTTTGGCAATTAGTAATAAGACACTTGTTATGGTACCTTGAACTAATCCAACTAATATTATAAGATCAAATAATGAGAATTGGTTTTCCAAATTAAATGCAAGTAGTTAAAAAAAACAATTATAACAGTGTGGCTTGTTGATAGTGTATTATATTTTTACTTTATAAAAAGCTTAGTTACTTTCTTCCCAATCTTTATTAGCTAGTACGATAGAAGTTTCAATCTGTCTTTCTGGTATTGACCAATAGGTTTGTAACAATTTATTTTTTTCTACACCTGATAATTGGTAAAAACCATGTTTTATATAAAAGCTAATAGCCCAAGAAGCATCTGCCCATGTTCCTATGAGAATTGGTGTTTTTGCGGCATCAGTTAAATGTTTTAATAGTTTTCCACCGATACCTTTTTGTCTAGCAGAGGTTCTTACATATGCATGACGAATAAGAGCGACCTCATTTTTAAACTGAATACCCATTACCCCCAAAATTTGATTTTCTTCTGTGTAATTCCAAAATTCTACTCCTTCGTTTATCTGTGTTGTCAATTCTTTTTTTGACATATACGGTTCTTTCCATCTATCAGCAGGAATGATTCCTTTGTATGCTATCGAGGCATCGTTTATTATCTCATAAATGGTATCAAAATCCTTTTTGTGATTACTCTTAAGTATCATTCTTTGTTTTTATTTTAAATATATGGTAACTATTCAAATAATTCGAAGCAGAATAAAACACCAAAGCAATGTAGCTTTCTATGTCTCATTCTAATGTATAATTAGTAAAAAACACAAATGTTTTTTTGGTAGTAACCAAAGGTAGTTAATTCATCTATAGAAGACAAACCCCTATTTATGTCTTTAAATTATATTTTTAGGCTGTTTTGATAATAAAGTAACTTGTTTCTCTTATAGAATATTTAACGGCGTAATTGGTATGTAGATAAAAAATAAATGTAAAAATCTTAAAATAAAGATTCTATATAAGTTTATGAAAACTAGATTAATTTTATTATAAGACATGCGTAGCTCATGATTTTTGACTAACAATTTGATATTCAAACCTTGGCTGTTTATCTATTTTATAGCTACTTTTTATAATAATATCATTTTGTTTTTTTTCTGAAATATTATCGATAATGAGGGGTAGGGTTAATCCACTTTCTTGAGTTCTTAGGGTTTGATTCCCGAAGACATTAATTTCTGTAAGTAGTAGTAAGAGATCAGAATTTTTGATAGAGGATTTTTTTAGGATAGAGCTAACTTCATCAAAACTACTATTTTCTATTTCAGTATTTGTATTGATATAAGAGTTTAGTGCTTCTTTGCTGACTTCAAATATTTTGACTGCTTTTTTATAATCTTCTTTTTTTATTTCTTCCATAGGAATTCCTGTAGTTTTATGACCAATAAAAATTTCTATTTTTTCAGGGATAAATAGTGTAGATTGACTAGATTGTCTCATTAAGTTCAAAAAGATAGATACTTGTGGTTCTCTTGCCAATCCTGCTTGCATGGTTTCACTTATGATAATATCAAAACTTTCGGAATGAGGTATTTGATATTCTGTAGCATTTTGATCAATTAATTCTATTGTATGTTTATCCAATTCTAGTTTTGCAAGAACCTTTTTTAATGCTTGTAAACTTGTTGGGTTTATGTCCATCAAAGTATAACTTATACTTTCTTTAGAGAACCGTAACATACTAGGCAAGAGCAAGGCGGCAAATGGTCCTGTCCCAGCATAGAGGATATGTATGTTTTGGTTGGGTTGTGTAAGTAAGCTGTTGATTGCATTATATGTTCCCAAAATAAATTGTTTTGTTCTCATAAAATCATCAATACAATCAGCGGCAGGGATAGTAGCAAGTGCTTTTCCTTTGGTTGTATGTATATGTTGATTACACTCTTCTTTATCAATATCCAATTCTGAAAGTTGTAAGAGTAGCTTTTTATATTTTTTTGATGCTGAGCTTAAAGTAAGAGATGCATTATTATTACTATTATCTAGAAATATAGATGTTATCTCAATAATCTCTCTGGTACAATCATTCATTTGACTAATTTTTTATAGAAAATGTTTAGTGAAGATAAAAGTGTAACTCATTCTAGTTTGACTAATGAAGAAAACAATACATCCCTAAAAATAGAAAATTAACATCTATTTTACATACTCATTTTTATAAAAAATAAAGAAGTATCTTTTGCAGAATGTTCAAAGTATAATTGGTGTAAGTAGACAAAAAGCACAACCTATATATATGATGATTGTGCTTTTATAATTTAAGGATATGTACCTTTAAATAAATTTCTGGAATGATTTATCAACAGGAGTGCTAGCAATGTGATTTGTATAGTTACTGATTACTTTTTGAGCCAATCCTAAAATTATTTCTAAGACTTGGTGTTCTCCATAACCAGCATCATAAAAAGATTGAAGTTCTGAATCAGAAATATGACCTCTATTTCTTACTATAGAAAGTGTGGTATCATGAAGAGCTTGTAACTTTTTGTTTGGCATAACTTCTTTGTTACGAAGTGCTTCAGTTAATGCGGGATCAACTTTCATCATATGTGCAATACCTGTATGTGCAGGGATGCAATAAGAGCATTCGTGTTCTACATTTATTGTTTGCCAAACTACGGTTAATTCTTCATTAGTAAATGACGTATTTTGAAAGGATTGATGGAGTGTTTTGTAAATTTTTAATAAGTCAGGCACTTCCGCAAGAACCCCATGAAGATTGGGGAGCATTCCAAAAGATTTTATAGAATTTTCTAAAATAGTTTTACTCTCTTGTGGAGCAGATTCAACGGTGTGAATTTTTAATGTACTCATAATTTTAATTTTGTTTTATTCGTTATTTGAAACTAAACAATCGCTTAGTTTTTAAGTAAAAAAATAGTAATACTTTCAAATTTTAATAGAATGATTAATAAGCTGTGTGATATACATAGTGCAAGTTTTATATTGGTATTTATACATTGGATATTCCATAACTATTGTATAATCTTTCTTCTTCTGAATGATATTTTATTGGTGTTTTTTTATTCATCATCAAAACTAAGCAACTGCATAGAAATAAAAAATATTTTAACATTTCTTTTAATTCATTTTGTACCATAGAAAACCTACTATGATTTGTAACTACTACAGAAACAATTGTTTTACTGCATTTTTTACAGATAAAATATAATTGGTATGTTTTATTGATTAGGTTTTGTTGTCTAGTCTTAAGCAATTTTTATGGATTGCTTAAGACTAGACAAATAAATTGCATGAGCGTATTAAGAGCTCACATAGTGGGTACACCAACCTATCTTTGGTAATATGCTATAATACTGGCTTTTTCTATTGTATTAAGCTATATTCTATAATACGACTTAACTAGTTATCTTTGTTTTAAAACAAGTGCAAATGGTACCAGAATCTTTCACAGAATTTTTCAAAATCCTAGATGAATTGGGTCGTGAGACCGTAATTAGGGAGCTATTATCTATGGTCGATCCTTCAGAGCCTGACTTGTATACTGTTCATTCCGAGGTGCAACAAATCCAGTCACTACATTGCCCTAATTGTCAAGACATCGATATCCGTGCAAATGGCAAGGCTAATGGTGTGCAACGTTATTTTTGTAAATCGTGCAAGAAGTATTTTAGGGAAACTACAGGTAAAGTTACTTTTGGTTTAAAAAAGGGGAACTTGCTTAGTGTTTATTTGTACCATATGCTATTAGGCAATTCGATAAAGAAATGTGCTGAACAGACAGGTATCTGTCTCCAAACTTCATTTGACTGGCGGCATAAGATATTAAGTGCCTTTGAAGGGGCTGTTCCTGATGGTTTTGAAGGTATTGTAGAGAGTGATGATATTTTCTTTCTTGAATCTGGCAAAGGAAACAGGGAATTACCTAGA
>NZ_PGUB01000184.1:0-4604 GCF_002924285.1 Aquimarina sp. I32.4
CCGCTTGTACGTAACTATGGAAACCTTGCTCTGGATTATTAAGTCGTTTTGATAATCCATCGTGTACAGCTGGAGTATCGAGTAGACAAGGGGGATTTCACCCCAAGCCTCTCCCAGAACCGTACGTGATAGTCTCCCATCATACGGCTCTTCTAAAATGTTTGACCTATAGGTTCTTCCTCCTAAAAGTTGACCTAATATAAAACATTCTAGCTAACCCCTTCGCTCCATTTCCATTACAGAAATCTCATCACTACTACGAGTTAGTCTGCCTCTGCATAACACTTCGATATTCTGCCTCTAAGTTGTTCTTATTGCGCATTTTTCTTAGCATTGTTATACAGTTTCCCAAGTTCCGTAAATAAGCCTAAATAAAGTTCTTGCCATCTGAATGACGCCAGCCTTACAGAAAATAAATAGGTTACTTCTGTAATTAATGTTTTCGCAAACACTACTTTTAACTCCGTATCATACTTCGTAGCTTTTGACTGAATGTAGCAACTTCTCGACACCTCATCAATGGTTCACTTTCGTTCAACTCCTTTATTCACACCTGCTAACCTCTTGGATTAGATTTTCCTAAACGCTCAATACCATAACTATTCATTACAGCACCTTTAGGGGGGTTGAAGCCATCGCCTATACAACGACTTCGATGGACCTACCATCATCTTATTTACAGCATGTAACCAATTTAATGCCGTGGTTACTTCTTGGCACACTAAGAATCGGAGCAGGGTAAATACACCTGAACCAATTGATTTATCTGCGTATTTTTATTTCTTGTTTAATATATAATCAAACCCTGTATCAATCAAAGCTTTTGTTATTCGCTTTTTTCAACGTTTCTTATTCTTTTTATATTTTCCTTTTCTATTTGAGTCAAAAAAGAATCTACATTTTGATGATATCCTGAATACCATTCTTGTTTATTAAAATAATCTGACATTTTCTCTGTTTTAAATACATAATGATATCTTGCATATATTTCATTTCGCATAATTTTAAGTTCTTCTGCATTCATTTCATTTAAGTAATCAAAACTTATAATCTTGGTTTTAGTATTAAAATATTTACCTATTTGATTAACCTTGGAGTAGTTTCCTATTTCATAGTCTCTGTCATTTCCTGTTTGAACTGGTGGGTTATTTAATTTTAATCCTTTGTATTTCTTATTAGAAACTTCAAAAGTTACAAATTCTCCATTAGATTGATCAGAATAAAACTGATTTCCTTTGATTTTTACATTCGTGAAATTTTCATATGATAAATGCCAACCAACTACTTCTAAATTTTGAATCACCCAATCTCCTTTTTCTAATTGAGCACAAACAATACCACCAGCAATTGATACATGTAAAGATGACTCTGCTTCTGATTCTCCAAAAGAATATATGCCTGAGTAATTATTAATACTTTGTTCCTCCCAAATTCTTAATGATATATTTCCTTCTTCTATCATATCTTGAGTTCCAAAAAGTTGTGCTTGGGCTGTTGTTATTGACAAAAACATAATCAGCATGATTGTACTTATTCTCATATCTTTTCTTTAATCCTGAGTAAGGTCATAGTAAACTCTACTTTAGCATCGTTTATTAAATCATTTGCATAGCGATGGTAAAAGCAAAAAGTTTGAACAATTGAGTCCACGAGGTGCTTTGTTTTGTTTTGTTTTTTTCAAAGCTACGGAATTTTATATTCCATCTAGTGGAGCAAACAAATGGGGTTTTAAAAAATTCCCAAGCAATAGCATTCAAAAATGATTACCTATTGGGGCCCTTAGATAAGAAAAGCCTTCACAGAAATCTCATAACATATTGTTTTTATGACAATTACATGGTTACATAATGGTTATTATTATTGGCAAAACGTGTAGTACTTTCTTCTTTATTTAGGTACAAATACGGTATACGAACTCATCAACCCCCTATTATTTTGTATGACTAAATCGAATAGTATTGTTTTGTGGTTATAAATACAAAAAAATAATTATGACATTAAGAACATTTGCACTCGTATTTTTTTCTTTGACCTTTTTTAATTCTAATGCACAAAGTAAAGAAGTTACTTCCTATAGTTATAAAAAAGGAGAAATCCTGGATATTATGTTATTAACAATGGTATCAGATTCAAAAGAGAAATTTGATACATATAAAAAGACAATTTATCCAGTGGGTTATGAATATTCGTATCGACCGCAAAATGGTTTTAGCATCTCAAAACTCACACTGGGTACTCATCTTCCTTCTAACTTAATATTTGGAAAATGGGAAAACAAACAAAAAAGAGAAGCGTTTTTAGCCAATATTTCTAAAAGAGTACCCGATTTTCATAAACAACGTAGAGAACTGTTTCCTTATTTTGATCTTACTTATTATGAAATGCAAAAAGATGTAAGTTTCTCTATAAATAAAAAGAAATACAATGTAGTAACTTCTTTTTGGGAAGATAATTCTAACGAGTTCAATAAATTCATATCTAATTGGGAAGAAAAAATTAAAAAAGCTGGTGGTAAAATTGTCTTACAATTAAATAAAGGAAATTCACCAACTGGGTATGTTTATAATCCAGATAAATTTTATATAATTGAATGGAAAAATCAATCTGTTTTTGAAGCATTTGCTGTAGCGCACTCAATGACTAGTTATGATGATCTAAAAAATGTACATCAATTTAAAATTGATTAAGTTATATAAATATTAAGCAATTACATATGCAAGAACTACTCAATCAGCTTATTTATTTTGGTTTTTTTCAAAGTATCATTCTATTATTAGTCTATCTTTTTTCACCAAAAAAGAGAAGGCATATAAATGGGTACATGGCTTTTTTAATAATTACAATTTCAATAGGTTTATTGGGTAGAACGTTGCACAGTGCTGGGTTTTGGAATAGTAATTTCAGGCTTATTTGTTTTTCAGAATTTTCAGTACTCTTATTTGGACCAACAGTTTATTTGTTTACGTGTTATGTTCTCTTGAAAAAGAAGTATTCAAATAAAGATTTGATTCATTATGTTCCTGCCTTACTATACTCCACATTTATAGTTGTTTATTTTATGGTTCCTGCAGATGCTGTTATACGTGAGAGGGTTAAAACGGGTGAGCTATTTCGTGTTATACATATTTGTCTTGGGTTTGGTTTAATGGTAAACAGTATATATTTGATACTGAGCTGGAATGTTTTGAATACTTTTTCTAAAGAAATAAAAAATGAGATATCGTATGAATTGCACCTTCAGTTTATCGTAAATTTTTTAAGAGTAATAACCTGTAGTTTATTGTTTTGGGTTGTTATTTATTTTATTAGTCTTTTGGGATTTCAAGATATAGAACGTTCTATTCGTCCATTTATATGGGTTTTTCTAGCATTTATCATTCTCTTTATTACTTACTACGGGATGATTTCTCCAAATGTCATGAGGGTTTTACCAGAAATTGAATTTAAAAAATATACGCAATCTAAATTAAGTCTAGAAGACTTGGAGAGTTTAAGAAAGAAGCTCGACCAAATTATGATTAATAAAAAACCTTACTTAAATAATAAGTTATTTAAAGCAGAGTTAGCTCAAATGTTGGGAGTAAATAACCCAGAACTTGCACGATTACTTAATGAAAATATTGGAATGAACTTTTTTGAATATGTGAATTATTATCGTATAAAAGAGTTTATTCTCTTGGCTAAATCAGATCAAGCCAAACAACTTACTTTTTTTGGACTTGCTCAAGAAGCTGGTTTTAATTCTAAAACTACATTCAATAAATCATTTAAAAAACTAATGGGGGTTTCTCCATCTGTTTATTTTAGTCAAAAATTGTAAAAAAATTAAAAGTTAAATAAATAACTAGAACCAACGGATTGAATAAACTATCGTTTTCATGTGGTTTATTTTGTGTTGTACAACATTCATCTTTCATCAAACTTCCAACTTGATTTCTCCATAATAACTCTCATTCTACCTTCATGTTCCTTTCCTTGATAAAAAAAATGGCTCTGGATTTTTTCTGATCAATTTTACAGGAGTAATCATCTAGTCCTAATGTTTTCCAGTACCTCAAAGCTTTTTCCCATTCTTCACTACTCGATATGACATCTATCATTCTGTTGCTATATGCGGTTTTTAATAATTCTACTGAATCTAATGCTACTGCCTTTTTAACTATTTCAATCGGACATAGAGTGTCTTTCTTACTTTCTTGAGAAAACAAAGTGGAAACAGTAAAAAGTAATAGTATAATAAATATTTGTCTCATTAATAGTAAGTAATATTATACACCGCCATAGTAAACTCTGTTATAGCGTTGTTAATCAATTGAGTTTACAAAGTGTTCTATTTAGCTTGTTTTTTCAAAACTAAGGATTTTTTTCTTCCTCTCAATGGGGCTAAATTTTGTTTTTTCACAGACTCTTTAACTTCCTAATAAGACCTTTTAGAATATTGATGATATCATAAGAAGTAAAGAAAGTATCTATCTAAACGCCTAAAATGAGCTATTTTACATGAAATTATAGTCTTGCTAAACCATTGTTGAACTAATCCTCGTTGCCTCGGGAGCTTTTTTTAGCTACTTACAAAAATACCTTAACTTGATGACTCGACAAAA